>NZ_CEVXFV010000044.1:0-33769 GCF_982396655.1 Cellulosilyticum sp.
ACCATATTCGTTATTGTGATATTATGAAAATGAATGAAATTGCCATATTAAATGCAATTCCTACAAAGTGTCGTATAGAGAACTCATGAAGTATGATACTCTTACAACACATACAGCACATATTAATAGTGACACTACTTCATTCGGTTATAAACTTCATACTTTAAGATCAGAAAAACTAATCTCAAAAAAAGAGATTATGACCTTATTAAATGTTTCAAAATCTACTGTTTCACGTTATGAAGCTGGACAAACTTATCCTTCAATCGAAGAAATAAATATACTGGCTAAGTACATGAATATAGCTCCAGAAAGACTTTATGATGACTATATCTATTTAATCATTCACTTTAAAGATGAAGTAAAAGCATTACGTGAACAATTAAGCTTATCTCGTAGTCAATTTGCTAAGCTCTTAAATATTCATGCTGCTAATACAATTCGTGAATGGGAAATAGGCAAACATTTACCTAATACCTCTATTATTAAAAAAATACTTCAATTAAAAAAATCCCCAAGGTAATCACTTCCTTGGGGATAAATTATTACATATAGTAACATTTCAGACGGTATTTTTATATGTATAACTGGATAGGTCCTAGAAATCTATCCAGTGATAGTTTTGCTGTTATCGCTAGAATTTTTTACTTTGGAATTGTTTCAGCCGAATACGTATATAACAATTCACTAGTCAACAATGTTCTTCATGAACGTGCTTTGGAACTACCAACCACCTATTACTAGTTTGTCCATGATGTAATTATATATGCAATCTTTAAAAAGTCTCTATTACAAATCCTTATATATTTGAATACATATTATTAACATCTCTAGTCCTCCACCTATAAGCATTCCTGAGAATAATAATGTTAGTGCTCTAGCTATATTCATATGCACACTTCCTTATTATTTAATAATGTGAAGTATTACCTATACATTATTAATTTATTCATAAAAATAAGGCCATATTCTCACGACCTTATCTAAAACTATTATTTTAATATGCTTATAGCAATATATAAATTTATTTTTACAAGAACTAACATATACAATCTATAATTATATTGAATAATAAAATTATAGATTGTATAATCTTATTATTCAATATAATAGGAGGTGTTTTATGTCTGACAATCTATGTTTATCCAAAAATGATTGTAATATTTTAAACCAACTAGGTATTCCTGTGATAGATGAGAATCGAAATTATTGGTTTCTTAGAACACAGGGTGGTACATATTTTGATGACTTCTTCTTTGGTAATTACATTGCTATAGAATGGGAAGAAATTAATGATATTGAGTTAATAAAAGATACTAGTAAATCTGAAGAACTTAAAAAGCTAGTTTTAGAAAAGTACCCTGACTGTAAACAACCTGGATCTGCAGTAGCAAATTTACAAAAATTCGTTATCTCATTTAAAAAAGGTGATATCGTAATTATCCCAAATGAACAATCAAAAATATTAGCATTTGGAGAAATATTATCTGATGAAGTTTATCTTTATGAGCAAGATCCTTTTGAAGCATTTCTTTCTGGAGATGAGGATAGTGGCAAAACATTATTGAGTAAACGACGTGATGTAAAATGGATTAAATATGTGAAGAGAACTGATTTAGACCCATACCTATATAAAATTATTTACTCTCACAATACTATTGTAGATGCTAATCCATATCAATCATTTATTGACCGTACACTTTATCAATTCTATATTAAAAATAATTCAGCCCACCTAACTTACAAGGTTCATAAAAAGACAAATATTCCTTATGCAGACATGCTTAGTTTTTTAAATACTTATAACCACCTTATCGATTACTTAAATAATAATTATCATGAATTAAATCTAGACATTAATGATATAATCCTAAAAATTAATGTCCAATCAAAAGGACCTATTGAATTCAAGGGAGCCGTTAAGAAAATGTTAATACTAGGTCTTGTTGGTTCTCTATTATTTGGTGGAAGTGTATCTATCAATATAAAAGAAGGTATTGATATTTCTACAGAAGGATTACCAGGATTATTAAACTCTATAGGTACATTTATAGACGGATTAAAATCAAATGAAGGTGACGAAGAACTCAAAAAACTTCAACAAGAAATTGATACTTTAAAGAATAATCTACAATTAGAAGCACCATCTGTATCTTATTCACAAACAATACAAACTGAAAATGAAATAAATCCTATATAAGAAGTAAGGCAGTCATAGGCTGTCTTATTTCTTATATAGGATTTATACTTATAAAAACTGCTATCAATATTAGACTAGTAACACTGCTGATTATATCATCTAAATAAAATGTATTAAAAAGTATTATGTTATTTAATCTAGTTATTTTACACATAAATTTAAATAAAAAGTATATTAAACTAAATATCAAGCAAAATATACTTATACTGCTTAAAATCTTATATAAAATCAGCATAGTCACTCCTCCTTTTATTAAATTATACTTTTCAAAAGCAATTTGTCAATATATATTATTAACAATGTAATAGTATGTTACACATATTTACCTAATAAAATCCGCCTTTGTTTTTGGATAAAAAAATAAAGCTAGAGCCTAAGCCCTAGCTATTTTAATTCCTTTTTTCTTTGTCTTGCTATCGTAAGTAACCTCTGCCCCAAGTATCTCAGCTATTTGTCGCATAGGCATGTATGTAATGCCATCTTTCATAATTACATCACATTGTACATTTGCACCATTTACATTAATCTCTTCCTGCTTAACCACTTCATCGCCCTCTTTCATTTTAATATCAACATCTTTCTTAAATGCATTCCATGCACTCTCATTTACAACATAATAGTGCGGACAATCCTTCTCTGTTATATCGTAGTGTCTCTCAACATCACTTAGAGGATTTAATTTATACTTAGTGCATAATTCTGCTACTAATTCAACAAGGCTCTTATAAGTAGCTTCTGCGAACTTACCACCCCAATCCGGATGGCACACCTCAATACCAATAGCGAAATTATTGTGGGAGTTGCCATGATAAGCTACTTCGTTAAGTGGTACACATTGAATGATTTCACCTTCAAGCCCTACAATATAATGGCTAGAAGCATATATGTACTTACCATAGGCATTTTTCTTGCCTTCTTTTAGACTTTCAAAATAATTTCTATTACTAATCGCTTTAGATCCTGCATTGCCTACCCAATGGATAGTAATCTTTTTGATAGCTCCTATGGCTGTACCTGGTCTTGAGTAGCTATTTTTTGTTAATAGTTTCTCCTGTATCTCCATCTTCATCCACACCCTCTTCTTTATCAAATAAATCATCTCTAACTTGCACAAGCTTATCAACTATCTTTTTAGGTACTGGTACACCTAAATCAACTGCATTTTCTAATAAGCTAATACCTTCATTACACGCTAAAAACATTACGAATATTTCCCTAACGGGAATATTATAAATACCTAAACCATTTTGTAGGCTATTAATAGCAGCTACACTTATAAGCATTACAACTTTTTTGCAAATACCTTTAAACCCTACTTCGCTAGATAAATTTTTATTGTAGATTCCTTTTATAAATCCTGTAACATAATCTAAGACAATAAGTACAATTAGCGTTTTAATAGTAGCATCCCACCCTCCCAATGCTCCGGCAACTGCTCCCATTACTACACCCATAACCACTGTAAAATCATTAACATATTTCATTACTTTCACTCCTCTTAAATCATTTATTAAACCCAGTACAAGATCTTGTTTCATGCTTAGTCTCCTTAGATGCTTAATTTAAGTTAAAATAGGCATAAAAAATACACCTACACGGTGTTCCTTTATGCCTTACAAATTATTCTTTTATTAAGCTTCTTCTATAGATTCTTTGTAGTTATATACAAGATCAAGAACTTCTTCTAACATAGCTGCATCATTTTCAGTGCTAGAAGATTTGCTAATAAGTTTATCTTCAAAGTAACATCTCTCTTGCATATCCCTACTAGCACATCGTGTAACAATGCGCCCCCATGCTGTTGTATCATCATACTTTTTAATAATCTCTTCAACATTAATTCCTTGTTCTAATAATGGTTTAACCATAATAAATCATCTCCTATTCAGCTTGTATTGATAATAATTGTGTTTCTAAATCTGATATTCTTGTTTGCAAAGATGTTAATACATCACTTGTAACAACCTGCTTCCAGCTACTCCATGTTTTATAATAAGTATCATAATCTCTATACCACATTTCATTAGATAAAGATTTCAATTCTTGCCTAAAATAGCATTCTGCTTCACCATAAGTTAATGGATAATTTCTTACACTAAACGATGGGATATTTGCATATGGTGTATTTAGACAAGTATACGATATAGCATTGCTACCAGTTACCCATTCATAATCCAATTCTTTTAAATTGTTTAAATCGGTATTTTGAGCAATTTCTATTCTTTTAATCCCATTTATTCTCCAAATACTCCATTTATATGCATCACCACTTTTTCTATATACTCTTGTGTATATATCACCAGTGTACCAGCTAATAAAACGCTGAATAATAACAGCTTCAGGAGATGGTAAAAATCCACCTGATTGCAAGTTGTAAACTTCAATTAAGCCATAGTCTGTTCCGCTAGGAATATTTATAAAGTTAAAGATAAATCTTTTGCAAGTATCCTTTAACTCATTAGCATCTCCACCATTTGATGCAAGAACATGTGGAATGCCTAATTTTTCAATATTGCTGTTTAAAACATTGATTTGTTCTTGTAACTTATCTGTATTATCAGAGCAAATTTTTATAGTACCATCACTAGCGCTTACGCCAACGCTGTATGTACCATCCTCATTATCTATAAAATACATATGCTTACCAGTTACCTTACTTGGTAGATTTGATTTTTTAACCTTATGTACCTGTATATCATTGGTGTATTTACTAAAATCATTAGTGCTTAAACTCATCTTGTTATTACCCCCTCACATATATAAGAACCATCAAGTGGTCGCATAAGTACACGATCACCAGTAGCTACTACTACATGTTTTAATACTGGGTAATATATTTCACTGGGGGTGCTCTGCCATGGAAAAAGCACTTTTATCTTTCCATCAGATTGAATTTCTTGAACAATAGCTTGTTCTGATTTACTCTGCTTAAATACCTTATTTGTATACTCTTGAGCACGTTGTAAAATAGATGCTGCATTCATATCGCTATGGCCTCCCTTCCACTATGTGTCATTGTTCGATTTTTAGATTCAATACGAATTGATGTACGTGTCAACTTTCCATTATACTTTTTATTTTTTAATGCTATGCAATCCATATAGCTCCATACAGGTATAATCATAGTATTAAATTTTACCTTCCTGTATCTAGTAGTATTTTCACTTGCCCAACGTTTCACTTTAGCTTGTAAGTCAATTAAACTTTCACAGTTATCAAACTGTGTTGCATCAGTACAAATTGACCGATGCATATTCACAGTACTTGTTGGGCTTTCACTATTACTATTAGTGTATGTATAATTAAGCATTTCACCATTTACATTATTACAATAGCCAATAAAGACATTTGGTACATCAAATGTATCAAAACTTTCTTCAAAGCTCTCCTCAATACATTGATTCTCATCATCTGTAAAATAAATCTCAATTTCTTTTTCAGTAGGCAGCACATATTCACTTGCATAAAAATAACCATCACCATCTACATCAAGTGATGTGAAATTTAATATATCGAGTAAATAATTAACAATTTCAAGATACTTTGTACCAATGGAAAACACCTTATCTTGTGTCATCAAACGTCCTGTCTTTGGAATGTTTACCTTATTCGTGCCAAGTAATCTTAATATTTCATCATCTATACTGGTACCTGCAAGTATAACATAATCTTGAAGGCACTTATCATCTTCATATATTTTTAGCTTACTATAAAGTTGCACACTTCTAGTATCGTAGGCATATTCACTACTATTACCATTACGTGTACAATCTGGTGAACACATTAAGTAAATACCAAGAGGGAAGTCAAATAAAGTATTATTAATCTCAATATGCATAATTATTTTTATTCTATCTGTCAGTAAATTAATCTGTGGATCATCATGCATAGATAAATTAATACTGCTCTTTAAAGAGGTAAAGGCATTATAGTCTAGCGTAAAACTTTCACAGTTATCTAAATCACGTATATACTCATCATTGTAATTTAATAGCTGATAGGTATACCATTCTGTCCTACCACTCTTCGTCAATAAATCGTAAAGGTCTTGATTCAGCTTCACTATAATCACCTTCCTTGTAATAAACTTCTGTAAGCGATAAATCTACAGTCGCATAAAATGTTTTTTCATCTGTAATACCTGTAATAGCAAGACTACAATAAGCTTTTGTGCCCTTATTATCTCTAAAAAGTACAACTCGTTCACTTGTAAGCTTTTCAAATTCAAGATAATCTTCCAGTGTTTTAAATGTCGTTGATAAACTAAATTGTCTATACTTTGTAAGTCCTCGTGTTTCTTTAGGTTTTTCACAACCACAATATACCACAAACTTCCTATCAACTAATAATGATGTACTTTTTTGTATGCCTGTCTCTTCCTTCGAATGTATCACATTAAAAGTTACATCTGTAAATGGTACCGAAAGTATATTTCCTTTAAAATTACACTGCATTTCCTTTATTAAACTATCTGTATAGCCTCCTACTGTTGTAATAGCCCTAACCTTATAATCGTATGTAATATTACTTGCACAAGCAAAATCCTTATACTCACCAATTCTTTCAATATCAGTTGCAATCTTTACCCATACATTAGACTCACGCCTATACACCTCATGATAACAAAAATTCACATCTTCTGGACTTTGAATATTAATTACAATACACGCTTGTTCAGTATCTGCATAAATATTAAATTCAGGTTGTGATAGTTCAGCAAAGTCAATATAAATTGTAGATGTTACCCATTCACTCCATAAATTATATTGGTTTTTAATTCTTAAACTTACTGCATAATAAGTATAATTGGTCAATGCTTCATTAACTTGATACATTTTATCATTACTATATATTTCTCCAGTATCTAATGTATCTATTTTTATCTGATATGAAAGTTGCTCACTAGATGACCATTTAATCAATGGGAAAGGTGTATTATAAGTTGACTCTATATTTAGTATTGGATTAGGTGGTGGACCATAAGCTGTAAATGTTACACTTCGTGTCGTAGATGTCTCATAGTAAGCACATACATATTTGGCCACAATTTCAATTGTAACAGTTCCACTAGAAAATACATTTGCTATTACTGTAGCTTTACGTTCTGTCGTTCCACTAAATGTAAATTTATTTATATTATTTTGATAAACATTCATTACAAAACTTGTAATATTCGTACCTGTAAATTCAATATCTATTGGATTAGTTAATAGCTTTAAAACACCATTAGGCTCAATAGCAATAATTTGTGGTACTGTTTGTATCAAATCTACTGTTTGAATATCTTCTATGCTATTACCACTACCATAACCAACAATCTTAAATTGTGTTGTCCCAGAGTTTGAAAATGTTCCAATTGGAAATGTACATGTTGTCTCACTTGTTCCAGTAATTTTACTTACAATAATATTATTTTGAATTGCCTGCACTTCCCATGTTTCAATATCCTCTGCTTCCCATGTACAAACAATATTGCTATCAATACTACTACCACTTATAGTAAAATTAGATATTTTAGGCTCAATATATTCAATCTCAATATATGGAGGATTTTTACTTATATTATCTCCAAAATATAGTACTGGGAATTGTGAATAAAAATCAAATTTATAGCTTAACTCTTTGGTAGTATAATACTTATCAATATTGCTGGCATTAGGTGTAATAGCCGTATACTCTTTATTATTGAATGATGGCGTTCTATCTATACCTTCACCAATAACATTACAATAGTACCCTGCCCCATTAGCATATCCAAGAGCAAGATAAACATTTAATGATTTTATTAAATAGCTATTTATTTCACTAGGAATAGTAAAATGAACATCTGTATATGTTTTATAATCTACCCTAAAAGTATTACTTACCTCATTGCCTTCTGCATTACCATCCGATTGCGTACACCTGTCAGCATATATTTTTAATGTACTTGTTGCCATACGTCCACTCCTATCCCATCTGAATCATCCTCGTATCTTCAAAACTTTGTTGCTTAATAACTTTATTAAGATTAGCAACTTCTCCAACTAACGTACTAAGTAATGCCTCAGTTGCACCATTATTAAGTAGCTGAGTTGTTTGATTATTATTAATTACACTTGCACCACGACTTAAATTAATAAGCTCTGGTCCCTTTTCACCAACTAAAGCAAGTCCACCAGGATGAAATTTTGTACCACTTGCATACGCTGGAATGCTACCACTATTACTTGATGAGCTACTACTAAATACATTCTTCATAGTATTAGATAACTTTTCCCATAGGCTAAGACGTTTCTTAGCTTCCTCTTGAGTTGCCTTTGTAATTTTTTCTTCTGCCTCTTTATTCAATTTAATTCTAGCTGTAGTAGCCTTTTCCTCAGCTGCTAATAAGTTGGCATACTTGCTCTCTTCAGCAGCCTTATTTCGTGCAATTTCTTGATTAAGCCTTTCTTCATACTGTTGCATTCTAATTGCATTTTGCTTCTTTTGTTCAAGTGTTTCATTTTTATAACGTTCAGTTATCTTCTTTTCGTATTCTGATAGCTTTTCATTTTTATACTCCTCATAAGCTTCATCCAAAGCAGATAAGTTATTATTATAAGCATCTGCTTTTAATTTAAGTGAGTTATAGTGTTCATCTGTGAGATCTTGAATTGCACTGTACATATTTGAAAAAATTCCTCTATTTTCTTCACAACCAGATTCAATAGCACTATTAATGTCACTTTCTCCATCCCTAGCTATAGCTGCCATAGCTTCGTTATGGGTTACACCATCTTTTTCAATATCTGAGTTTGCTTTCCCAAATATGCTCTTTATTTTATCTGCTGCACCTTCAAAATCTCCTGTCAGTAAATCAATTCCTGCTTCAACGACCTTTATAAGTGGGGTTAAAACAGAACTAATTACATTACCTAATCCTTGGAATATCTTAACTATACCATTGGCCATTCCTTGTAAATTTTCAAGACTCGCCCCTAATAATTTTTCAACTAAATAAAAAACTGGTTCAAGTACTGTAAATACTGTATCAGAAATAACACTAAAAGCAGATACAAACATATTTGCAAATGGTTCTATAAGGCCAGTGATACTTGAAAGTATCTTTCCTAAATGGTTCCATATCTTTTCACTTACACCTAAAAAGGCATCATATATCTTAAGAAATGATTTTTCAATAGGCTCAAAAATGCTATAAATACTTAATTTAATACTTTCAAACTTACCAGAAATCATTTCCTTTAATCCATCAACATTGTCAATCATAGTTGATGACATATTATTAGCTACACCTGCACTATTATAAATTGCCTCTGATAGCTTATTAAAATCTTTTTCACCTGCATTGACAACTGCAAGTAATCCTGACATACCTTCTTTCCCTGATATTGATTCAGCATTCATTGCTTTTTCAGCATCTGTCATATTACTAAAAGCTTTTCTAAGGTCAGCAATTACATCACCTAACTCACGCATTGTACCATCTGCATTTTCTGTTGCAATTGTAACTTCTCCCATTGATTCAGAAGCAAGGTGAAGACCACCAGGCATTTGGGTAAACATTCTTCTAAGTGCAGTACCTGCTGTTGATGCTTTTACTCCTGAATTAGCCATTAAGCCAATAGCTATTGAACAATCTTCCATGCTATACCCTAATGCACCAGCTACAGGTCCTGCATAACTCATAGCTTCACCAAGCTGAGCAACATTAGTATTACTATTTGACATTGCAGCACTAAATACATCAGCCATCCTTCCTGCTTGATCTGTTCCTTCCCCTAGTGCTGTCAATGCATCTGTTACAATATCTGATACAGTTGCAAGTTCTTCACCAGAAGCAGCTGCTAAATTAAGAATACCCGGCATACCTGAAGCCATATCATTAAGTTTCCAACCTGCAAGTGCAGCATACTCTAAAGCTTTAGCCGCCTCAGTAGAGCTATATACACTTGCTGCTCCAAGTTCTACTGCTAAATCACGTAACTCTTTTCCTTGTGCACCCGTCATGCCACTAATAGCTTGCACTCGTGACACCTGTGCTGAAAAAGCATCACCAGTTGTAAAAATAGACTTTGTAAAATCAGCAAGTGCTTGTACAGTTTTTTGAATACCTGCTGTTACTAACTCTACAAATTTGGTTGTAAGTCCTGATACTGCACCACCTAATACAGCAGCTGCACCTGCGCCACCACCCATAAGTGTTCCTACGTCCCCAAGACTTACACCAAACACTTTAGTTTCTTTAGCTGCTCCAATAATATTATCTTTAAAGTTTCCAAATGAGCTACTATTACTTCCCATATTATTTAACTTATCATCTGCTTGTGCTGCACTATTTTTCATTGCTTCCATTGCTGCTTGTGTGTCTTTTAATTCACCTTCAAATCTATTAAGTCCAGCAACTGCATTATTATAAGCAATGGTTTGATTATCAATTCTAGCTGAAGTTTGACGAATACTTGTTTCATTCTTTGTGTACTGTGATTCTAAATTCTTAAGTTCCTTTTCTAGCGTCTTTGTAGCATCTGCTTCTTTACCAAGTGTTTCAACACTATTTTCATATGCCTTTTTAGCTTCTTCAACTTTAGTCTTAAGTTCTTGATTCGATGAAACTAAATTGGCCATAACATCTTTGGTACCATCTAACCTTTTCTTATAAGCTTCTACAATGTTCCCTTGTGTTTGAATAGCCTTATTAAGATATTCACTTTTAGATCCTAACCCATCTAATGAGTTTTCAAAGTTCTTATTACCTGCAACTGCTGCTTTAAATTCACTTTGAAGTACTTTCATTTCACGATTCATAGCATTAATACCCTCTTGAAATGAACCGTTTTCCATAGCGAGTTTAACAACTAATCCTGCTGCTTCATCAGCCATATTACACCTCCTTTACAAGCAAAAAGGTGCATATAGACTAAATTTCATCTATATACACCCTTTTATAATTGTTATTTGAAACATATTGCATAATATCAAAGTAATATCCTATATCCATCTCATCAATTTCATTTAACTTATACCCCTGTTGAATAAGCGCTACATAAATGTCTTTCACTACATCTTCAGGGGGCTTATCATTGTGTGTCTTCACTTCCTCCATCATTTACACGCTGAAGTGCACCAAGAACAGTATCTACAATAGTAGTCATAACATCTCGTGCATCAATACCATCCCAGAACTGGTCTACAGTAAACTGTTTACCATATGTATTTACAACCAACATAACAAGTCCATCAATCTCTTCATCTGTTAACTTATCACTATTTTGTAACATACTCTGTGCTTTTACTGCTTCTCTAAAAACACGACCTGGAATAAAGTCTGATATAAATTCTTTATCTTCATTCTCAATTCTAAGTACAATTCTCATCCAATATTTCCCCCTTGTTACTCAGTTACTGACTGGGTTTCTTCATCAAATTCTAATTCATAAGGCTTATTAAAATATGATTGTTGTTTTGCTTCTGTAAATAATGTATTTGTCGTATCTCTTTCATCTTCCCATACTTCATCACGCTTTCTACGCATAGCAGTACCATTAATTGTAGGCGTTTGAAATTCCAATTTTTCGCCTTTGGTTTTATGTGATTCATCTGGAAGTGTAAATTTAACTTTTGTAAGCCATTTAAAGCGATAACCACCTTTTGAAAGTCTAGATTTAAATCCAATTGCTACATAAGGTGCTTGGTCTGTGCCTTTCTTTACAGCCCCACCAAACTTAGAATATGTATGCCCAAGTAAATCGCATTTAACTTCAGTTGGAATATCTTTTACTTGGAATGCAATAGTAGCCTTACTAAATTCACTTACTGATTCATCAAGTCCATCATCTGCATATAATTCTGCAACATCTACACTTGGTTGAATGCTCATATCAATAGCACCAGCTAATGTTTTAACTTCTTCTGAATATGTTTCTGCTTCTTCATCTGTCATAATACAATATACAACATCTTTTAAACCTACAATTGCCATATTATTTCTCCTCCTCATAAATAAACTCTAATGTTTTATTTAAAACATTATCTTCATATAAATCAGGTCCATGTGAACCAATCCCAAAACCTGCTGCCTTTAGCTTTTCTTCTATAAGTTTTACATACTTTTCTTTAAACCACGGCTTTGTTGTAATCAAATCAATATCAATATAATGTGTACGACTATCCCACTCATCATCACTATGATTATCTATTGTATTAGATGTTTCAGAATAAATAATATAAGGATCAGTCTTATCTTCTCTGGCTTCTAAATAGTCAGCTGTAATATCAAGTTCAGAAAGTGCCTTTTCAATTAGTTCATTCATTGTTTAAAAAGCTCCTCTCTAAAAACTTCTTTTTCAGCTTCAAGTACTTCTACTTTCTTATTCCGAAGTGCTGGGCGCATAAAAGGAAACTTCCTTTTCTTCTTACCAATAGGCCCATATTCAAGATAATAGGGGATGTTACCTCTTTTACGTTTCACATCCCCTACCCATATTTTCTTTACACCTTTTTCAGTACGCACACCACTTTTCATTAATGATTCTTGTGTAGCACCTGTATCAACATTAACTGTACGTTGTTGCTCCTTAAGTACAATGTCAGCACCTTTATTCAATGCTTTATTTTGTACCTTTTCAATATTCTTACCTGCGTTTTCAATAGTTTTCATTAAACTATCTAAGCCTTCAATATCTAAGCTCATTTAATCACCTCACACACTAAGTCAATGAACGTATTATTCTCTTCTATATTTTCTACCTGCCTAATATTAAATGTTTTTCCTCTGTACAGTACACGCATATCCTCATCAATATTTACATCAGTATATGCAATCTTAATAAGAATCTTTGAAGTGGCTACCTCTGTACCTCGTTTAAATGTTTCATCTCCAGTTATTGTACGAATATACGCTTTACATTGATGTACATTGTACCATTGCTTAACTGGGAAACCATTAATACGTTCTTCACCAATCACACGCTGGATAATAATTGGTTTATCAAGCTTACCAAGTGGTTTATTAAGCATCAGTTCTAACATGCCATATTCAGACGATACGGAGTAAACTGGATAGATTTCATCATCAAATAAAATACTTTCATTCACATGAGGTACGCTATCTATTTCTAATTCATTGATATAGATAAGCTTTTCTGCTGTAAATGTACCATCATAATATTTCTTTGCAATATCTGATAACTTATCATCATCAATAATGCACCGCACAGACTTATCGCCAATACGGTGCATTTCTGCAAGCTCATCTAAATTAAAAAATACATTTTGAACATCTTGATTAATAATATCCTTCAACATGCTCTCCACCTACTCTTTAGCTATAGATTTTTTAGAACCTCTAGTAGTTTTAGGCTTTTCTTCTTTTTCATTCTTATCTTGTTGCGTTTCATCTTCAGCATCTTCCTCTTTATCATAAGCATTAAAAGATGTTACTTCTTCATCTCCTTTCTGACTTTCAATATCAAAGGTTGCATTACCATTTGCAATAAGTAATTCTTCATAGTTAGGATCAAAATAAGCAATACCTGGTTCATAAATTACGCCTTTGTAATTTACTGATACAAATAATTTAACCACAGCTTATCACCTACCCTATTTTAATTTGTGCCTTAGCAGTAGCACTTGCCTTAGGTTGTACCACATATCCCATCACCACAGTTAAACTACCTTTTGTTTTAGTTGCTTTGTTTGATTCATCCAAATAAACAGTATCACCTACACTAAAGACTTCAGTAGTTAAGGCATCTACTTCAAAGACACCTTCCATACGAATACCACCTGTTTGACCTGGTGCAATACTTTCCATAGCAACTGCAACACGTGTGCCAATTGTTACAATGTCACCATATAAAATAGTTGTTGTACCTGTATTCTTATAGTCTATAATCTTACCATCTTGAATAAAATTCGCCATCTTAGGCACCTCCTGTATAAATATTTATAAAATAAAAAAGCACCTTAAAAGTGCTTAATTACCGCCATTTTTATAAAGTCCTCTAAAGTCAAGAACATCTACACCATAATCCATATAAATACGCCATTCCATACCTAAGTAATCAAAACCAATTCTACTTTCAAGTTTAGGCATTGCATCGCCATTTAAGTATGACACCATAATAGTATCAATATCAGCTGGTGATGCTGCTAAATACCATGCATTACCTTCTAGTTCTGCATCCACTACAATATCAAGTGCATTTTTAAATACATTGGTTACATTAGCATTGTTTTGTGATGGATCTGCAATTGAGTTCATAAGTCTCATTGCTTCTACTTCTTTATCAGGGCTAACAATTAAAAATTTAGGTTGAATATTTAACTTTTCAATACCCCTTAAGTTGGTTTGTTTACGCATTGCTGCTTTAGCAACTGCAAGTGTTTCAACTGTAATTGCACCGCCTGTTTGAGCTAAATTATTATGGTCTGAAGAAAATAATTCTTTTCCATCATAAATAGCAGCATTAGCTTTAAGAATATCATAAACCAACTTATTGATACCTCTTACAGATGAACGTACATAAGCTTGTGGGATTCTTACTAAAATGCCTAAGTCATCATTTACCATAGCTTGTCGTGTAAAACCAAACTTTTTACCATATGTTGCAATAGAACGTGTGGCTTTACTATCGCTCATTTCATCAAATTTGAATTCACCTGTTTGTGTCATCTTCTCAAGGTTTCCACCCTCACTAATTTGATAATGTGTAGCACCTTTAAAGTCTGTTACACTACCTACACCAGTCCAAGCTTGATATGTAGTTGATTGTGCGTTATAAGCTGTTGCCATTGATTTATTTACTGTATCACTTAAAATAGCACCAAATTGGCTATCAGGTGATAAAGCACGCCTTAATAACTCATCATCATTTAAACGTTGTGCATTTGAGACACCTGCTCTTTGTGCACATTCAATTGCAAGGTCACGAATACGCATGCCTCTTAAATCCCTAGCCCCCTCTGCAGGCTTTACAAGTGTAATACCACCTCTCATCAGAATAGCATCACTGGCAGCACTTCTAAATTTATCAGCTTCATCTGTAGTTATTTTAATGCCTGAGTTAGTAGGTGAGCCATTTTCCATAAAGCGTTTCAGTAACTCTTTATTTACTTCTTCTACAGATGTGCCTCTTTCAATAAATTCATTAGCACTAATATCAATACCTCTTTCAGCTGCTGTTTCACAAATCTTATAAATACTAGAAATACGTTGTCTTTCTTCTAACATGGCACGTTGTTGTGAATCGTTAGGATTAGGATCTAAACCAGTATTACCTTCCTCATTAGCAATCTCTTGTCTTAAAGTCTCAATATTTCTTTGTAAATTATCAAATTCAGCTTGCTCTGCAGGTGTTAAATCTCTTTTACCGTCTTTTGCTGCATTAATAAGTAATTCTTGCATTCTTACCATCTGTTGTAACATTTCTTTTTTACCCATTTTTAGCCTCCTAAAGTAAATTTTTATTTATTTGAAGTTGTCTTTCAAAAAACGTAAGACTACGTTCTTCTCCGCCACACTCTGGCGCATCTTCTAATGTTCTATCCACACCAACTGAATCATCAGCTGGAACAGATACAATTGACACCTCATAAGGCGCCCATTTCACAGCTACCTCACATGGACCATTAAAACGTCCATTAGAAGAAACTCCTCCTACACGTACTTCTTCCCAAGCATCTACACGGTACCCAACACTCACACCCTTTAATGTACCACTTCTTACCTTTTGGTAAATCTTTTCACTTTCCTCATCATCATCAAAGATAATGTCACAATAAGCACGTTTTTCAGTATCATTACATACTGCATTTTCAATGCGACCAATAACCTTATCCCGATTATGATTCCAAAGACTTACACCGATTTCAGTAAGTCTTGTAAGGTCCATACACCCTGCATCATGACATAATATTTCTTGACCATACCAACGATTTACAGGTTGTTCAGAAGAAAAAGAAACTCTTACACGTCTTTCATCTTCATTAATTTCTCTTACAGCCATACCTAACGTTCTCTGTTGACTTTCTCCAATTTTAGGTTTTTTCTTCATCTTTCTCATCTCCTTCCTGATTAACAGTTGTTGTAAGCTTAAGTCCTAGCTCATCAGCATACTCCTGTTCTTTTTTTCTTTGGGCAAGCACATCCTTCCAGTCCTTGCCCTGGGCACCACAAATATCTTTTAATGTGTTGAATCCTGCATTCATGCCAGTAACATTGGCATTTGTTTCTTTTAAAGGATCTATCCAGCTCCAACCTGGTGTAATCCATTCATGACGTAAATATTTACGCTTATTTTCCCAAAAGTCCTTAATTAACAGTTCTCCTTTAAGAACTGCTGAAATAACGAACTCTGTATAAACTTCACGACAGAAATGGTCTATAATAAATTTCTGCATCATCTGATAAGTCTTTTGGTCTTCAAGATAGTTTTGCCTTGCTGAAGAATAGTTAACTTGGCTCATATCACGACTTGTCACCTCATAAGATAAACCTTGACCTGCTCCTGCCATGCGTTGTTGCGACATTATAAATTCTCGTGCGTTACTTGCTTGCCCACTTGGATTAACTGTTTCAACTTTATCCCCTGGATTAAGTTCTTGAATCATACCTGGGCTAATTGTACGCACTTGATAACCACTTTTCTTATCTACATTTCCTCTACCTACTGGTAAATTAGGTGTTTGCTTTGTAATAAAAACAGATAAGCACGCTAAAATACGTTCTTTAACACTTACAGCCTCCACAAACTCATTAACCTCTTTTACACGAGGCAACGTGTTTGCTAACTCAGATACTTCTCTAATTTGGCTCGGTCTTTTCTTACGCCATAAAAAGATAACACGTTGTGCTTCAATACGCTCTGTCTTTCCTGTATAAAATCCATCTGGTGTATATTGCTTAAAATAATAGGCAACAGGTTTGTTATAGGAATTTAGTTCAATTCCATCCACAATCCTATTGCCTTTTTCACAACTTATTAAAGAATATGAAGTATCTAACTCATCCACTTCTTTTGCTTGTAGTTTAAATGGTAATATACCATCCTTGGTGTAAACCTTTATGAAAAATATACCACCATCTACCTTAAGTCTTCTTACAGCCATTGCTTGAAACTCATCAAAACATTGTTGACCTGTTACATCACAATTTTTTGCCATGCACCACTCTTTCCAAAGTTCTTCAATTTGACGATTAAGATTTTCATCCTCACTTCCATCATCTTTTAAAACTTTGGCTTGTGCCATAATTCCTGTCCCAATAACATTACGTTCAAATGGACTAATAACACTTTCTACAATATCACTATTACGTTCTAAGTCTCTTCCTCTAGCTCTTATTGTATCCCTTTGATATCTATCCGTTTGTTCTGCTGTTGCATTTACTTGTGTCCATCCACCATTTAATCGATCATTACTCCCAGCATCATAACTACGCATAGCTTCCCGCCATACCATACGTTCATAAGCACTTCTAGGCGAAAATGTACCTATAAACTTATCAAGGAAATTCATTTATTATCATCCCCTTAAACTTAAATATTTTTCATTTAACTTAGCTTGTAATTTATACTGCTCACTTTTTGCTAGAAGTGCCTTATATATTTTCATATGCTTCTCGAAACGTGCCCTATTAAAATTATTACGCATAGCTTTTAAACGTGCCTCTTCCGTCTGTTGAATCATTTTTCTAAGTGTACTATCTGTTACTAATATGACATACTCTTCATGACACTTTTGACATTCAAAATAACTAATATGTAAATCACCATTCTTTTTTACTTGAGGTTTAATTTGTATTTCAGCATTACACTTATCACACCGACATATACCTTTATGCATAATTACCTCCTATCAAATGCAGCAACATAAATCCCACCACTTGAATTTTCATCACGTATTTGTTGCTCTAACCGTATACGCTCATTGTAAAGTGTCCCTAAATCTGCTTTACGTACACTTTTATTACCTACACGATACTCTTGTGCCCCACCTTCTATAGCTGCAATAGCATTATTTAATTGTGAAAGTTTTTGAGTTGTATCCATTAAATCCATCCTTTCGTATTATTTAACCAACCATCTTCAGAAGGTACCACTTCTTCATCTTGCTTCTTAGTTGTTTCTGGTACCATATACCTTACATGAAGTAAATCGGCCATACACATTGCATAAACTTCACAGTCCAAGTAATGGTTATCACCATGTGAAGTTTTCTTTTGCCATACACTTACTTCTCTAGCACCTTTTCGCTCAGTAACCTTTTCCTCAGATGTAATCTGTTGCGCATAATCTTCATCTACACCATCATAAACCATCCAAGAACCAATCCCATTTTCTTTGGCCATACGTGTAGAAATCATATCCTTATACTTACCACCATCTACAATATAAAGCTCCATACCATAGGCCTTACTATCTAACTTATCAATTGTTGTCCTACGATACTTCTGTAAAATTTCAACACTTGATCCTTTTACAGCTTTTGCCCATTCCATATTATCTAAACAGTATTCATAAGCCTCTTCTGAATTGTATCCAGTATCTACACCGACTAAACTTACAAGGTACTCTTTTCCTTTAGGACTTGAAAAGGTTTGATTAAAAATGTATGTTAAATCATCCCATGTGTCTACCTTCCCATGAAGTACATTCCATGAAGTTAAATGATACCCCCATGCACGAATTGTAAAATAAAAACAATCTTTCTGTATGTCTATACCACCAGTAAGTAGAATTGCTTCGTTTGGTACAATTCCTTCTGTATATTCACTTTGCCTTTCATAAACAATGTCACTATCCATTTTCTGCTTAACATCTTCCCAAGGTTCACCAAGCCATGAGTTAACAAAGTTCATAAGCTTTTCAGGATAATTATGAGAAGCAATAAACTCATAGGCAACATCTCCAAAGCGTATCCAAGGCGAATAAATTGAATTAATATGAAAACCTATTTTACGCTTTCCACCTTTTTTTATAGCTTCCCACTTGCCATCACGTAACATCTGCTGCTTATGTGCATCATGTATCTTCTCATGGCACTTTTCACATTCATAATAAGCTGTAGATCTTGCGCTTTCAGGTGTGGATTTATCAAACTTTATTTGCTTAAAAGTAAATGTTTGATACTCTCCACAATGTGGACATGGTACAAAATACTTATATTGACTATCAGCATTTAACCACTCTTGCCATATAGGACCACGTTTTAGTGTGGGTGTAGATGTTTTAAATATTTTTTTATTATTTGCAAATGTCTTAGTACGTTCAGTACCAAGTGAAATAGGGTCAGCTTCTTTTCCTGTATTCGTTGGATACTTATCAATCTCATCAAAGATAACATATCTTACAGGTCTACTTGCAAGGTCAGCTGCTGAATTAGCACCAGTAAGTGCAATGTACATAGATGTAAAGTTAAGTTCTTGAAGTTTACTTTCATTTTTCATAAACTTCTCTTTTAATACTGGTGAAAGTTCAATCATAGGCTGTAACCTTTTACTACTTGTAAATTCTGAAAGGTCATCATTTGGGTATACAACTAATGTAGGTCCTGGGTCTTGAGCAATAATATACCCTAGCATATTATTACCAGCTTCAGAACCACCAACCTGTGTACATTTGCAAAATATAATTTCTTCAACTTCTACATCTGTAAAAGAATCCATAATCCCACGCAAATAAGGTGTTCGATTAGTACTCCAACGCCCAGGCTCTGCACTTGTCTTATCTCCAAGTATTCTATATTTATCAGCCCACTCTGAGACAGTTAATTTTTCGGGTGGCTTAAGTACTTTTAATGCCTCCAGAATCCATGGGCTTATCTCATCTTTTTTTACTTGCTTTGTAGACGCCATTTTCACTAAATTGCTCTAAGGCATCATTAATTGTGTCTCTAACTTTAGCTTCCACCCGTCTTGCCTCCGTTGGATCTAAATAAGGTGCAATATCTACACCTATTTTACTTACCAATCCCATAGCTGAACGCTTAAAGATTATAAAGAACTTTTCAAGGTCTGCAATTGCTTCTGTCTTTAATAAAAAGTCACCTCTTGCAATAGCATTTTTGAGGTCTGCATTTTCTGTCTGTGCCTTCTTGAGTTGCGTCTCATAAAACACCTTTTGATAATTAATAGGCATCTTTTCAATATCATCATTGACTTCAACCTTATTATTACATTCATCTTTCCACTTCAGTATATCTGGAAGATACCAATACCCATGAGCAATTTTGGGGCACCCTTTCTTTTCCCAGCTATTAACTGCTTTTGACGTTACACCAAATGCCTCAGCTATAAGGCTAGTAGATAGGCAAGTTTTACCACCTATTTTCTTTACCATATTTCCAGCTGCCACCTTATCACCTCCTAGGTAAAAATATTACAAAATATTTCCCAAAATCTATCCCTTGATTATCAACAGTTTCACAACTTTATATATGCAAATTGTATTTCCTCATTTTAACCTAGCTACAAAAATTTTTATACCCAGAAAAATGGTGCGATGATTCGGACCCTCGATGCCCCCATCCACCCAGAAAGTACCTTTTCCAGAGGTATTTAATCAAAACCATATCAATCCCTTGTGTATCAATGGCTTACGCCTTGTATTTTTATTTTTTGAAATGCACATCATGTTTAAGGTCTATTGCATTTCATATATCATCATCAAACTATTGATAACTTAGACTTTCTTTTACTTCCTATTTCTTCAATGCTTATCATCACTTAAAATGATGCATTTGAAAAATTCCTTCTTTAATATGTATTTCTCCTTCTTAACTCTGTAAGATCATCCATCTCCATAACAGATTGTTGTCGCATATCATCATCTAAACCTAAGTACATAGCTGTCTCTTTGGATGAACCATGTCCTGCAAAGTTCTGTACTTCTGCTATATTATTATTCTTCGCATATATCCTATAAAAGCTTGTCTTTCTTAATACATGTGTTGCAAACTTATCTATTCCTACTGCATAAGCTGCACATTGTAAACGTCTATTAATTTGTGAATAGGACAATGCTTTATTAGGATTAAATGGACTAGGAAATAATAAGTCACTCTTAAGTTTTCCATAAGTATATTCCTTGAGTATACGCTTCAAGTCTTTATGTATTGTAATAACTCGTATTGGTTTAGGTTGTCTTGGATGTTTTCTTTTTGCTTTTAAATCTTTCTTGTGCAATCTTTCAAGATACCTGGTCTTCTTCTCATTAATGGCCAGTACATCTCCTCTTACTTCACCAACCACAAGATCTCTTACATCACCGACTCTAAATCCTGTATATAGCATGATAGATGCAAGTACATACATGGGTTTATCTGTTTCCTCAAGATAATCAAGAAAACGTAAGAGCTGCTTCGTATCTTTTATTGGTTGTGTCTTTCTTCCCATGCATTCACCTACCTTTACTCAAATTAAAAAGACAACAGTCTGCACACTAACTGCTGCCTTTTCCTCTTCAGGATAAATACAATAACGATTAAAACACTGACAATGCATCCAAATTAAAAAGTACTAGACAATCAACTTATCTAGTACTTTTATTGGGAGAATTTCTTTGATATTTGGACACTATCATTCTATCATACATATTTCTAAAAAATTCCCCTTTTTATTTTCCTCTCTTTTTTTTCCACTACTCATAATTTATATTCTCTATATTCCACAATCCCTGTTGACCTTTTATATCTATTGAATTAAAAAGTGGTTTAACATTTTCTAACTGCCATGCAAATCTTTGTTTTCCATCTGTAGAATAATCCCCATAACTTAATTCCTCTTTTGAAAGTATTCTCTTAAACTGCTCTGTAATAGGAATACAATTAGTTATTTCCGCAATGGCTACGACTTTAGATAAAACTAGCTCATGACTTTCTTTATTTCTTGAAAGATAATATATACCATCTTTTTTATAAATATATGTATCTTCTAATAATCCATCATTAAAACATGCCATCTCATATGCTGTTAATTTTTTAGCCGCTGCATGTATTACTATACTTCCTCTATACTTCGTAGCCCATGACCTCGTTTCAAACTTTTTATATCCTAGAGCTATTGCACTCGCCCATGGTTGCCAAAGTGTTATGGCTTTCATTAATATCACCTGCTCTCCTTGCTATCCTAATACACTTTAATGCCACTTTACCTCTATAAACACATATCCCTCTTATATTACATGTACATATAGATAATTTACACTTCATTTCATTCACCCAATCATTCTATATTTCTTGTTTCTTCTACCCATGCTTTAGGATAACTAGCTAAAATTCCACTATCATCTATAATCTTATAATTTAAATTACCTTCCTGTTCAACCTTATACCATCTATCAATAGTAATATAGCAACATACTCCATTAATAGCTTTATCGAATCGTATCTCTTTCATAGCATCACCTTCTTAAAGTCGAATTTTATTTAATAATTTCTCTTATAATCAATTCTTAAGTATTCACCATCTCTCTTTACACCAGTAACATCAACTTCATCACCATTTAAATCAACTGTAAATACTTCTGCATCATCGCTTAATCCTTGTTTTTCTATTTCTTCAATAAGTTCTTTTACTTTCGTGTTTACCTCCTACAAAACATCAATTACCAGCGTTTTTTAATTAAGGCATTCTCCATCTTCGAACAACTCACTGCTATCATCTTTTGTATTATATAGAATTAATGTTGTTCCTTCGCTATTATCTCTTGCGAAAATGTAAGCTTCCTCATATGTTGCATTTTCTAGCAATTTTTTGTTAAATATCATTTTTCCATGATTATTTTCTATTGCTGTACCAACTTCAAACACTCTTTCATTTTCCTCATTCACATAAAAAGTAGTGTCACATACGCAGCATTCAAACTCATCTTCACATTCTGTTTCTGAAACCTCTGACCCACAATAAGGGCAATAGCTTACTTTGTATTCTTCATTTTCCTCTGCTTTTGATTTTATTTTTAAAACTACTTTCACATTATCACCTCTCAATTTTGGATTTTATAATTCAATTAAAAACCCATGATGATGTAAATAAAATTTGTTCCATCTTGCCAATGCTCTTCTACGATTTCTTTGTCTCTTTGTAATCCTCACTATATTCACCCTTTCAATTTCTTATTTATTTAACATAATTTTTACTTGTTAATTTTACTTTTCTCATAAAAAACATATACCTTCAGAAAAATATGTATGCTTCATTAGAAGCTTATTTGTATTAGAAGTAACCTTATTAAATTTATTTATTTCCATAAATAAGGCAATATATGAATACGGAGGTAAACGCGATGAGAAGAGTAGTTATTACAATAATAATAATTATAATAATCATATTACTGCCAGTTCCACTGTACTAGAATGTCTATACATATTATATACGGCTAAGAATACTGATACTTATCTATCAGTATTCTTTTTGCTATTATGCTAGAAGCTGTTCAAATATTGCTTCAAAAAATGCTGTTGGTATTAAATTACCTGATTGCTTATATAATACTCCATTCAGTTTTCCTTGTTTACTTATCCAACAGATCACCTTCTTAAACTTGGATTTTATAACTTATCAACTTTCTCTTTTAAGCTTCTAAATCTCAACACTCTATCATACCTAGCTTTACAATCTTTATAGTTTACGCAGTCTGTGCAATGGCTACTCATATCTTCTCCACAAGCTGTATTTGTGTAAGTATAATCAATTTCCATTAATTCAACTAACTCCTTTAATAGTTCTTTCACTCATTTCCCATCCTTATAAAGTTCTTATTTTTTTCAATTTAGCATTAACTAATTAAAATAATTACCGATAATCTATATATTAAGTTAATTTTGCTTTCTAAGAGTAGTGTTACATCCTTAATTTTAGTCTGTTTTATCGTTAATGTTGTTTATGTCATTTTGTCACTGTGGAGGGGATGTAATATGAATACTTTTTTTAACATAACTAGTCTATTAAATAGCTTTATTTGTAACATATTGGCCTTTTTAGGTCTTAACACTACTCTTTGCTTATAGATTTAATCTACTGATGAGCTAGTGAAACTCTAGCGAAAAGCATCCTTGTAAAATATACCTAGATGACATACTAGGTATATTTTTGTTTTATTAACTTCTAAATGATTTATTATCCATTAACTCTATTAAAACTCTAGCATGTTTTTCTGCTAACTCTGTTACTAATATCACATAACCACCCCATTACACCAATTGATTTCATTTAGTTCTGCCAATATCATTTAATCTTAATTAAACCTTTTTCAGTTGCCTTAAATGCTGCATACAATATAATGTCATTTCTTTTGTCGTAATAACATGACTTCTCTATTGCCAATACTCTTAGGATCTTAGGCAAACGATACTGTTCTTTATAAGTCAAATTAAATATACCTTCATACTCTGTATTCTTAAATCTATTTATTGTTTTACTAACAACATCTAACCATTGTTCTTTTTCAATATTCTTCTTATCCATTAATTCCATTGCACTATTTGCTGTTTTATTACTTATGGCATTTCCTCTGCTTCCTTCTACAAATCCAGTCTGTACACCATAAATAATATCTTCTGTTAAAATTTCAAGTTGCTCATGTTCTTGCTCATAATTATAAAAGTAATATTCAATCTTTCTTATAATGTCCTTTTCTAATATCATTTCCTGTCCCCCTTGTTTGTAAATAAGCACTTATGTGACTATAACTTTTGCATAAATGCTTTTTAACTTATTTATTTCTTACGATACTTAGCAAATATATCAGTTGCACTACTTGCCTTAATTGGTTTTGCTGGTGTTGTATGACCAGATAAGAAATCTATATCATCACTTAACTTATTAATTCCTGTAGCTGTTAAGTTCTTTTTAATCGTCTCTTGACTTGCTACAACCTTTTCTTTCATATCCAATAATCTTGTAAAAGGTAAGCTTAAACCAGATAGCACACATAACGTATATTCATCGTTATACCCTTGAAAAGCATCTAAGTAATTTCCAACCTCTTTCTTTAATTCGCTAATATCAATTTGTCTTGCTAATAATAATCCTATGTATTTAATAACCTGGTCTGTTTCCATTGGTGCATAGATATTATTTTTAAGTCTCTCTACTAATTTTGCTAAAGTTGATTCAGACTTTTCAACTTTATTAATAGTTAACATGCCCCTAGTTTCAATCATTTCCATTACTTCTGCTTTATCAATATTACCTCTAACATCCTTATGATTAGGCATATCCATCATTAATTCAAATGCCTTAATAAACTCCTGATTAATAATCATCTTATTTTTATATGCATTGTTATCTAAAACAATTGTACTGGCCATTTCAATATCTGCTAACTCTCTAAAACATTCATATGAATTTATGTGTGTCTTTAATGGCTCATTCTCTGAAGGAATAATTGTAATCGCTCCAACCTTCTTATCCATATGTTGCACCAGTAAGTCAATTAGCATAGGAGAAGCACCTGATCCAGTACCACCACCACTGCTAAATATCACATAAATGAAATTCTCTGGTACCTTTTGATTAATTTCATTAGCTAATTGCTCAAAATCTTCTACAACTAATTCTTTAGCTTTGTTTCTGTCCTTATTACAACCTTCACCGCCCTTAATGTGATACTTAAACTTTACTTTAGTTAAAGTATCTAAATCTTCAGTTGATGTATTAATAAATAATACATTATATCCATTTTTCTCTAGTGCACTTCCTAAATTACCTCCAGCTTGCCCTACTGCTATAAATCCTATCTTATTTTTCATCATTAATTACCTCCTCTAATTTCTTAATACCTTTCTTTGTAATGAAATATGTGTGTTCACGACCTTCTTTAAGTCCATTAGCCACAAGTTCAATTTTCATAAGCTTCTGAAGTCTAATAAATAGGTTCTGTGCACCTACTTCTATTTCTTCTAAAATTTGTTTACGTGATATTGAACGAATACTTGAATACGCTCTATTTTCACTTAATACACTTAGAATCATACAGTCCAACTTATCCATAATTCACCCTTTAAATACTTTTATTATTTTTTATGTTGTTTTATCTTCTTTTAATTTCTTTTATGATATTTTAAGTATCTCAACCAAGTCCTTGAACATAAATGACTCTTTATACTTCCCATTATCAACTACTACATAATTACTATGTAACTCAACAACCTTTTTCTTCTTAATTGACTTAACAATCTTACCTTCAATAACACGCTCTAAAGGAAACTTTAATTGATCACCAATCTTAATATTTTCCTTTAAGTGTTTATACTTTAAATCATAGGCATCAAACTCACCTAGTATTTCACTATCTCTACGCTTTGTAGCACCAATTTGTAGAGCACGTTTACTTACTTCTTCTGTTGTTACACCTAATCTCTCAGCAGCTGCTACAGGTCCTATTTTTGTATAATATCTCATTACGAAACTATCCATTTCATTTGTCCATACCATATGAATTCACCCCAATTAAGATTAAATTTATTTAACGCTTTTAACATCAAGTGCCTCTACAATCTTCCCATCTTTTGTTACATAAGCTTCAACTGATGGCATATAGGAAACTTCTAACCTTTGCCCAACCTTATACCATTTATCTCTGGCTCTTACACCAACTACCTTTGCTAATGTTCTCATTCCTCAATATCCTCATTTCCAAGAACTATTATGTTGTTATCTCTCTCCTCAACATACTTTTGTGCTGCTTCTTGTGTTATGTAATAATACTCGCCTTTATTCATGTTATAAGCTACATACCAACCAGGCACTACACTCTCAATGTTCCACATATGCATGTCTGTGCCTAATACCGTACAATTATCAATTGTGTAACCTACACTATAACTCTCTTTAACTTCCTCAAGTATTGGCTCACTGTTTCCAATACTTGCTTGAATGTTAATCCCCATAAATAGCACTAAAACTAATAATATCTTTTTCATCACAATTCCTCCTAAAACGGTAAAATATTTATTGATTCAATACTATCTGCATACAATATTGTCTTGCCATCTATGTAAAAGTATATTTTCTGATTTCTTTTATCTGTTGCTTCAATAAATGTAACTTGGCAGGCACTACTTTCTAACACATCAGCTCTTAATTGAAACTCTTCAAGTTCCATGTACTTCTTCATATACTGTAAGATCTTAAACTCATCGACATTATTTGCTTTAATC
This sequence comes from Cellulosilyticum sp., assembly GCF_982396655.1. Lineage (NCBI taxonomy): Bacteria > Bacillati > Bacillota > Clostridia > Lachnospirales > Cellulosilyticaceae > Cellulosilyticum > Cellulosilyticum sp. The sequence goes on from NZ_CEVXFV010000044.1 coordinate 27,344, forward strand.
ATTGCGTTCACCATATACCTTTATATATTCATCTTCATACATGTATATAAAGCCACCAACACGTTGTCCTTTTTTAATAGCTTTAGCTATTGTTAACCGATGGTAATAATTCCTTCTACTTGCTTGTGCAGCTGAATCATACTCTTCAATAACATTACCTGAATCATCTATTTTCAAACATATTCTGCTCGATGCAAGCTGTGCCACTCTTCTAGCGTATTTAACTTTATCTACATAATATAAATTAGTAGCTCTACAATTAAAGCTATTATAATCTCTATGCCCAAGTATTAACTGCTCACCTAATTTCTCTACTGGCTTTTCTACAAATATCTTTCCTACAAAATAGCTTGGTGCACAACGGAAGCTCTTTTTATCAATCATAAGAGTTATCATGGGCCTAACACGCTTTCCACAAACATTATTATGTACCACAATAAATTGTCCTTTTTTATTCTTGTACCTACCGTAATTACTGACTTCATATGATGTACCAGGTATATTTACAAAACACTCATCCTCAATTTCTTCTTTAACCATAAATTCTCTTAATACCTTTACATCTACATCATCATCAACCAAATAACTATTAATATTTGCTATTTTCCTTCTTCTACTTTTATAACAGGCCAATGTCTCTTTACTCTTGCCTGTTATGCCTTTAAGTTGCTCATAAGTTATAGGTTGTCTTTTACAGGTTATTGGATCAAATAAAAACATATCAAACACCCCCACTTATCAATCCATAGGGGCAGAAGCCCCTACGCTTTAAGCTAGTATATTAATTTCAATACCTTCAAGTTGTTCCTCAAAGTATTTTTTAATTCTACCAATAGCATCATTTCGCCATGCGCCACCATCTGCTTCAAAGAGTGCTGCGCTTGGGCCATCTTTCATTCTGAAAATAAACTTGCTAAGTGGTTGTTTAACCTCTTGGAATGTACGATAAGGTGCAAGTAATACTGGGTTAGGCACTTTAACAGCTTCAATGCTTGCAACACCAGTTTTAATCATAGCTGACTGGCTTACTCCATCATCACCAACTTGCTTAATGGCTTCTTCCTTCACACATCCTGTAACTTGTAAAAGCATTTTCTTGTAATCCACTTCAACATCATTGCCATCTACATTTTCTACAACTGATTGATTAACAAATCCTGATTGAAGCATGATGTTAAATGCTTCTGTATCTAAGAACTGATCAAACTTCACGTTATTTGGCAAAATTACTTGTGCATCAATATATACTTCACGTGCTCTATCACCATTTACATATGACAAAAGTAAAACTTCTTGAGGTGATACAATATGGATAACCATCTCTTTTGAATCCATATAATCTACGCCATTTTTCACATAATCCACGATAGAAGTCAAACTATGTGTTACAATAGGTGCTACTGTTGGCTCATTAATTCTATAAAGCCTCCCTGGTGTATACTGACCACCATTATTTGCCTCAATGATTACTTGCTCTTTACCTAAACCTACTAAATATGCTGCTGTTTCTTGATTTAACATACTTTTCATCCCCTTGTATTTTTATTAATTTATCTTAAAACCTGTAGACCAGCCTCTAACTTAGGCTGACTTTGTGAGGTTACCTCACCTGTTTCATGGTCGATTACCATTGCCTGTTGCCCTGGTATCTGCTTTCTAAACTCACTTGCAACAACTTCACCATTAATATCTTGGTCAATAAGAATAACTGATTTAACTGCCATACGTGGTGCTAATTTTGTTTTAGCTACAATACTTACGTTACTAAGTTCTCTATTTTCGTCTGTTTGAAGTGTAATATCTATAGTCACCTTACGTTTTGGTTTAAAATCCGTATTAGGATCTGTCATATTCTCAAGTACTTCTTTAAGGGCTTGGTTAACTCTTGCATGTAATGCCCCATCTGCAAATTGATCTAAACTAATGCCACTATTCATGAAATCACCCCATGTCATCTTTAGTATTGTTTTTTGATTCTTGATTTAGAAAGTTTTTTGTTATGCATAAATTTAAGTTCATGCTCTAATTGATGTAGTGTATAAATACCATCATAGAACTTGCTATATGTAGCAATGACTACTGTTGCCGTTTCTGCCACCTGCTTAGCTGTCCATTGATACCCCTTGTACTGATAAAGCGGTGACTTTCCCTTCCTCTCAACTTTTACCCACCCACGGTTCAGTAACATACGTTCCTTTACTTCATTAATACTTATTTTCATAAAATTCATCCTCCCTTATAACCTCATCTGGTCATATGATGTATTATCTTTAGTTTCACCTGTTTATTGTTCTGGCTGCCAATTTTGATATTGCCTATTACCCTTTAGCCGAATCTTATTAGCTGCCTCTTTCTGCTCCTTGCATGCACATTTCACAAGTCTATAATCAACTAATTGTGAACCACTTAAATCACACATAGGTACCACATTTCTCTCATCATCCTTATGTACTGCAGGGTATCCTGAATCTAAACATACAAGGCAATTATATGTTTTCATTACCTCCTCCTTTAGGCATTATTTAATTGATTTTCTATGTACTGACGCTCAAGTCTCTCTAGTTCATCAAAATTATAATTATGTCCATGCTTATTGATGCAAGTAAATTTATCTATCTTACCAGTTGCCTTATTATCTTGCTTATTATTTTGTCTAAAACTAATAACACTGTTTGTATACTGCTCTAAGTTTAATGTGTCATGTTTAAGTAATCTTTCAAGTGTCCCCTTAGCATAATTCCATGCCTTTCCTCTTTCCACCGCATTTTGAATGACTGTACAAATCAATTCATCTGACATACCTTGTTGTTTAAATCCTAGTAATTGCTCCTTGATAACCTTAGGTACTTTCTCAACACAAAAATTATTTTTGTAACAAGTAATAACTGGATCAGCTCTACTTGCATAACTTGCTTGCTTACTTGCTCCTTCAACTTGAGTAGGTATGTAAGTATCTATGTTAGTAATCTCTGTAGTAATCTTTGTAGTAATCTCTGTATTTGTCTGTGGAATTTTCCATAGAGGGGTGTCTTTTTTTCCATAGGGGTGTGTGGAATTTTCGACAGGGGTCTGTGGAATTTTCGATAGATGTATTTTCTGTTCTTCAACGACTTTATCTTCTTCAAAAACACTTAATTCTTTTAGTCTATTCACATTTAATCTTATAAACATAACATTATACAAACCCTTATCTGGAATATCTCTAAACACTCTTTCAATCACACCTAATTCTTCAAGACGTACAATTGCATCTTTTACTTGTCCTTTACTAACACCAAACAAATTAGCAAGCTGCTCATAGCTTTTCTGTAGTAAATCTGATGCATATTTATTACGCCACCCTAGATGCTGTCCTGTTTGTTCATCTCTTACTTCAACAGGTTTATACCAGTAAACAATTTCTGCAAGGATATTTACTGCAAGTAAGTAGGCTTTACCATTTTCCCTTTTAATTGTTTTAAACCATGCTGTGTGTACAATATTCCCAGTTAATGTGAAGTATTTTAAATCGTCCATTTCAATCCCCCTCTAGTAAGCTATATTTTTAACCCCATGTTCCATTTGGATAATAGTGAAACCAATCGCCACTAACCATATATACCTTTAAGTGGTCTTTGTGTTCAGTTACACGTTTTGGCACATACTTTAACTTAGCTTCTATACCACAAGCATTTATATGTTTAATATAAATTTTCTCAAACATAGCCTTAGCACATTCACTAAGTCTGCTGTAACCTGAAACTTGTTGCAAATCAATTTCTAATGCATTAACAACACTGTTACCATTTACACGTATCATCTACATTACTCCTTTCATCTGTTAAGCAAACTCAAATCTAAGTGATAACGAATGTATGAAACCATTTCTTTTATTCAAAGCTTTATAAACAGTTCTTTCATTTAGCCAATTGTCATATGCTGCATCAGAAATGCTGTTGTATTCTTCAACTAATTCCCCAGTAAAATAATCTAATTGTTTAACCTTTTTACTTGTACTCATATGAAAACTCCTTAAAAAATGGTGTAAAATATAAGCCTATATCTATACACACAAAATATAGGTTATTAAAATTATTATGTAAAAATTAAAAAATCATCTGTTGAATTTTAAAACGTAAGCAGATTGTATTAAGTGCAAGTTGCTGGTTCTGCTCATCCAAGATTGAAAACAAATCACACACATTAATATTCTTCTGTGCGCAAGTGTTATATAAATGAATACCGAGTTTAATTAGTTGTCTTCCTGAGCTACTAATTTTATTAATAAGTTTACGGTCTTTTAACATGTTTCTTTGAAAGTCATAAATGTCATACCTATGAGCATAAAGCTCTTGATTGCCTGAAATAAGATAAAATAAAGCGTTTCTTTCCATATCTGCAACTGATGTATCCGCTTCAATGATTAATGTTGAAAATCTTTCTTCATGTTGCTCGTCCAAAAATAGAATCTCCATATATTCCGCCTCCATTTGACTAAATCATTACAAGATGCTATGATTTAGGTAGTCAGTTTTTACATATGCCTTTACAAGATTGTGCTCTTGTAAGGGCTTTTCTTTTGTGTCTCATCATGAAGTTCTTCTTATGTACGTTAAATGTTAAATAAAATATCCTGCTTGTTTACCCATCTCTATGAATTGCCTACGCTGTTCTTTTGGCAACTTCTCAATATAGGCTCTTAAAAAGATTTCTTGTGCATGAAATACTGTTTCTTGAAATGTAGGTCGATTTTTATCTTCAGAAAAATGGTGTGTGATCTTACCAGCATATCTTCCCAAATCATCAACCCCTTTCTTGAAATCATATGTTTGTTGTCATTTGTCCTATGCTGTAACATACCTGTATAACATTTTGTAATTTGAATATCATAAGTATTAATTGACATCTTGCCATTTACTTAATCAATCGGTAAGTTGTTAAGCAAAAAAAATCTCTATTAATTCGTCATTTGTTAAAGAAAGCGCAATTGCTAACTTGCTTATTTCTGAGCATGTAAATTCACGACTTCCAAGTTCTTTTCGATTATAGCTAACTTCTACAATACCTATTTTTTTTGCTAATTCTTTCTGTGTTAGCCCTTTTTCGATGCGCTTACTCTTTAATTTTAGGTTATTCAACAAACCACCTCTTTCTTAACCAATTGGTTATGATTTAATTATACTTACCTTTTGGTTAAAGTCAATACTAATTTTAAAAATAAATTATAAAAATGGTTAGTTTTTTAAACCGAATGGTTAAATGCGATATAATACAAATAAAATGGAGGGATAATATTGAAAAGTCTTGGTGAAAAATTAATGGATATTTTAGAACAAAAAGATATGACTCAACGAAACTTAGCAGATTTAGTTGGAGTAACTGAAGTAACCATATCTAGATACATTAATGGAAGTAGACAACCACGCTCTGACATTTTAGGTAAAATAGCTAAAGCTCTTAATGTATCCCTTGATGATTTATTAAATACATCTACTATTGATGCATCACACATTGTGCCTAAAAATAATAAACTTGAATACCAACAATTTATGGATAATGTAAAGGTCTATTTTATGAATGCAGATGCTGAAGATAAGGATGCAATTTTTAAAGATATATCAGATATCTACTTCGAAAGTAAACAAATTAATAAAAAGAAATATTCATCTCATAAAAAAAAATAACTATAAACCACTATAAGGAATCTAGAAAATAGTTATTAAAACTGAGGTGACCAAACGTGAATATTGGCTTAAGAGTAAACAATTTAGTAAAGAGACATCAAACTAGAAATCCTTTTAAAATAGCTGAGGACTTAGGCATACATATAAAATATAATCCTTATAAAAATACTAAAGGTTATTTTATAAAAGTATGTACCAACAAGTTTATAGTAATAAACTCAAACTTGGATGAATTTTCTCAGCTTGTTGTAGCCGCTCATGAACTAGGGCATGCTATACTGCATTCATCTCAAAAGAATGCACTTACATACCAAAAAGGTGTATATGTCATTGAAGAATATACGCTCTTCCCCACCAACTCAATATATGAGGATCAGGCAAATAAGTTTGCTGCTGAGCTACTCATTCACGATGATTTTTGCTGGAATACTAACTTACTCAATACAGACCTCGATATCGAAACCTATAAAAAATTAATAGAATTAAAATACTTGAAGATCAAATAGAAGGCTATAAAAATAAAGACTAGGATTATATTTACTTCACCTAGTCTTTATTTTTATACACTGCATTATGTAGTAAACATTATATCTATCATTATAAGGAGGCATCCATAAAGCATATGAAAACATATGAATTTTCATTACCCAATATAACATATGTAAGCTATTCATCTCTCAATAGATTGATACTTTTTTGGGCAAAACTTAAGTCTATTAAGGACTCTACTATATATATTAATTGTACTAATGTTCAAGAACTA
>NZ_CEVXFV010000045.1:0-32899 GCF_982396655.1 Cellulosilyticum sp.
ATTTTTATTATTTTTGTTACTGGAAAGATTTAGTTTTAAGTTTACGCTTATGATTATTTATTTTACATGCCTATTAAATACATAACTGTAGCAACGATTGTACTTGTAAGACCGATACATGCTTCAAATGGGATAAGTTTAAGACGGTCTTTGAATCCCATATTTGCTGCATTCCCTGTAGCATGGAAGAATGAACCATGTGGAAGAGAGTCAATCACTGTTGCACCACTGTGAATCATTGCACCTGCTGAAAGGGCTGGGATACCTGCACTTAAAAGTGTTGATGCGAACGTTTGAGATGCAATTGTTGCACCTGCTGTAGTAGATGCGGTTGCACCGGCCATTAAGATACCTGCGATTGGAGCAAGGATGAATGCTGGAAGGTGGAAGGCATCAAGTAAGTTGATGACATCATATTGCAGCGCTGAAGCTTTGATGATACCTGCAAGTGTTCCTGTACCGATTAAAAGAACAGATACACCGATTACTTTACTAAGGCCGAACTCAGCATATTCTCTAGTATGTTTGATTTTACCTGTTGCAAGGGCACAAACGATACCACCAACTGGTAGGGCAATAAGTGGGTCTACTGTAATTTTACAAAGTGGACGAAGTGCAAGTAAGATGACAACAACTACAGGTCCCGCAATAGCGGCAAGAAATGATGGTAAGTCAGCTGAATCTCTTTTTTCAAGGTCAGCGGCTGTAATAGTTGTTCCTTTTTTCTTAGCAACAAGAGAAGCAAGAATGATTGTCACAACCATAGCACAAAGTGCTGGTACTAAGTTTTTCATCATAAGAGATGTTAAATCTACATTAAAGGCTTCTGAGATTGCAATGGTATTTGGGTTAGGTGAGATGATATTTCCAGCTTTTCCGCCGCCAAGCATTGCAAGAAGAACAGAAGCTTTGCTAAGTCCAGCTTTTTGCCCGATTGCAAGTGCGATAGGTGCAACTGTAATAACAGAGATATCAACGAATACACCTACACTACAAATAATCATTGTAGCAATAGTGATAGCAATAATTGCACGTTTTTCACCAAGCTTCGTTACAATCACATCGGCAATTTTTTCAGCAGCACCTGTTTTAATAAGTGTACCAGCAAGGATACCTGATGTCATAATACGAAGAACAGATGAAATCATACCTTGTGAACCTGAAATCATAGTAGCGACAGTAGTATCAAGACCACCACCACCAACGAGCCCGCCCACTAAAGCACCAATAATTAAACTATAAGCAGGTTGGACTTTTTTGATAATAAGAATGATAGCAAGGGTAAGCCCTACTAATGCACCTAATGTTGTAAAATCGTAATTCATATGGAACCATTACATAAAGCTAATAGAGGTGAGAATTGAAAGTGTATAGAATGTATCAGCTTTATGCCCTTTCTCTTAGTGTATAGATTTAAAAAAGTTATATAAATTTACATTGAAAGATTTACAAAGTAATTAATCTAAAGACTTGTTCTACTGTATCTGTTAAGTTAGCTGTGGCTGTTTCTTTTTCCATAGCTTCTTCTAGCGTAACGAGTCTTCTAAGAATAGGAAAGAATGCATCGATCCCATGTTTATTACACTCTGTAGCATCAGGGGTTACACAACCTGCAAAAGCAAGTACCTTTTTGTTATATTTTTTAGCTAGTCTTGCAACACCAATAGGGGCTTTCCCCATAGCTGTTTGTTCGTCAAGACGTCCTTCACCAGTGATGACGATATCTGCATCTTTGATATAGTCTTCAAGTTTTGTTTCTTCAAGAATTAATTTGATGCCTGATTCAAGCACGGCATTGGTGAAGCTGAGAAAGGCAAAGCCAAGACCGCCTGCAGCTCCTGTACCCGCTTGATTCGGATTTGCTTTAGGAAAGCTTTTCTTAGCAAGCACGGCAAAGTCATTAAGCCAACTATCTATATCTTTAATCATTTCAGGTGTAGCCCCTTTTTGTGGTCCATAGATAGCACTGCAACCATAGTCGCCGCATAAAGTATTTGTTACATCACAGGCTATTTTAAATGTACAGTCTTTAAGTTCAGGAAGTGCATTTTCAGCAGAAATCTTAACAATATCTTTTAAACCTTTAGCACCGAAAGCTACTTGTTTTCCTTCATGATCTAAGAATTCAAAGCCAAGGGCTTGAAGCATACCTATGCCGCCATCATTTGTAGCACTGCCACCAATGCCAATAATGAATTTACGACAGCCATTTGTAATGGCATCTTTAATAACTTCTCCCACCCCATAAGTTGTGGTGTGGAGTGGATTTCTTTCGTCTGCTGTAATGAGTGTGATCCCTGCAGCACCTGACATTTCAATGAGAGCAGTTTGGCTTTTAGAGAGTATACCATAACTGCATGTAACCGGATGACCTAGAGGACCAGTTACTACGACCTCCTTTAAAGTACCATTCATACCATCTACTAAGGCTTCTACTGTTCCTTCACCGCCATCAGCAAGTGGACGTATTGTAACATTTGCAGTTGGACTTACTTTTTTTATACCTTCTTTAATTGCATAACCAGCTTCCATAGATGAAAGACTACCCTTTAATGAATCAATCGCAATAACTACGTTCATAACTAAATTCCTCCTCGGTGTTTATACTTGTATTATAATGTTAATAAACAAGGAGATAAATGTTCTATATAACATATTTTTGTGATATATTTTGCACTTTTATGTTATGGGCAACATGTCTTATCTAGTCTTATGAAAAATGATATGTTAATCTATATTAAATAAAATGATAGGTGATGGAGAAGGAATATGGGTGTAAAAATAAACAAGAAAATGGCAAAACAGATTGTAGATACTGTGAAAGATGTCTGTGGTCATGATATTAACTTTATAAATGAGAATGGCATTATTTATGCAAGTACGAATGAAGCACGCATTGGTGATTTTCATGAAATAGGTTTTAAAGTTGCAAAAACAAATACAACCATAGAAGTTGCTGAAGATAATAGTTTTGAAGGGACTCAAAAAGGTGTCAATATTCCTGTGTTTCATAATGGGGCCTTATTATCTGTTATTGGTATTACAGGTGAACCAGAGAAAGTGCGTCAATATGCTTATCTAGCAGTGCGTATTACGAAGCTTCTTATTCGTGAGCAGGAACTAGAGGCCTTCAATCGTTCTCAAAAAGAAAAAAATGACTTTATAGTGAGAACGCTTTTAAAAGGCGAAATTATAAATAGAGAATACTTAGCAGAATGTCTAGAAGAACTTAAAATCAGTGAAAAAGATATCTTTAAGGTCATTGCCATTAAATTAAATACAAGGCATAAGGAGATGAATATTTCACTTATGGAGCAAAAGCTGCATAGGTTATTTCATGGTATTCAGGCTTTACTGTATTCATATAATTATCCAAATGAATATGTACTGATAATCTATGACAAAAATACGGCCAGTACATTACATGCCCTAGAGAGTTTTGTCGCATCAAATGAAGGCCTTATTCAAGTTGGGATAGGTACAAGTCAAGGGCTTTATCATTTAGCAGAATCCTATGAAGCAAGTGAAATTGCTGTAAAAAGTATGAAAGCCCTAGAAGAAGGAATTGCAATTTTTGAGAATTTAGATTTAGAAATTATTATAGGAAGCTTAGATAAAAATATTAAAGAAAAGTATATTAATAAAACACTAGCTTGCCTATCTAACGAAGATAAGGAAATTCTACGTATTTACTATGAGGAAAATATGTCTTTAGCAGCTACGGGAAAAAGGCTATTCCTACATAAAAATACGTTGCAGTATAAATTAGACCGTATAGGTAAGCTTAGTGGATATAATCCAAGAAACTTTAAAGATGCTGTTGTACTATATATTGCAACCCAAATGTAAGTTATGACGGATATACAAATGAAAGAATATTTCTGATTTGTTAATAAAAAGTAATAGAATTAAAATATAAAGCATTATACAATAGAGAGGTACTAATTTTATAAATAATAAGATAGGCAAGCATTCAAAGGAAAAATAAATGAAGAGATAGATATAGGATAAGAAGGGGGATTCTTATGAAGATATTTTATTTTACTGGGACAGGAAATTCGCTGGCAATAGCTAGAGAACTCAATGATTATCTAGGAGACCAGGGAGAAGTAATTTCAATTGCTGATTTTAAAAAGGAGAAGGAAGTAAATATTGCAGAGGATATAGTAGGCTTTGTTTTTCCGGTCTATTTAGGTGATATCCCATGGTTCGCTAAAGAATTTCTATTAAAGCTAGAGTTTGCCAATGACCCCTATATATTTGCAGTAACGAATTGTAGCCTAGCTGATAAAGGTGGGCTCGCGAGTATTAGTGGTGCATTAGTAAGTAAGGGGCAGAGTCTTTCGTTAGGAGAAGTCATTCAAGTACATGGTAACTGTGTACCATTGCCTGAGTTTATTGAACAGAAAAAAGTTCAAAAGATACCCTCAAAACTTAAACAGATTGCAACAAGAATCGGGCAAAGGGAAATTTCTTATAAAGGAAAAATAGCAGAGGTAACGCCTACATTCGTATCCGAAGTACGAGATAAACTAGACTATATGACAAAGTTTAAGGTTACATCAAATTGTACAGGATGCGGACTTTGTACACAAGTTTGTCCTCTTGATAATATTCAGGTTGTTGATGAAAGACCTATACATGGCACTAATTGTACAGAATGCTGGGCATGTTTTCATTGGTGTCCTCAAAAGGCAATGCGCAGTAATGTATTTGGACTAAAGAATCGAAAGAGATATCACAATCCTAAGGTTACTTTAATGGACATTAAGAGGCAAGGCAACAAATAAGATTGATAATAAACAAAAAGATAAAATGGAAGAAGGAACAGCATGTTAGTAGCACTAAGAAATAGACTTTATGATCACTCGAAAGTTAATGAGCAACAACGGTTGTTTAGTAATAAGGATTTATGGGTTTTACTCATTCCACTTATTATTGAGCAGCTTTTAAATTCTTTTATGGGAATGGCGGACACAATGATGGTAAGTACTGTGGGAGGGGCAGCTATTTCAGCAGTCTCCTTAGTAGATGCAATCAATACATTAGTGATTCAAGTATTTTCTGCTATGGCAGCCGGTGCTACCATCATATGTTCGCAGTGCCTAGGAAGAGGAGATGTGGAAAGGTGCAATAAGGCAGCAAAGCAGGTATTTTTATCAATGCTTGTCATTTCACTCGCGTTAACCATAGTAGGGCTAAGTGGGCGTGAATGGTTACTGCGATTGATTTTTGGAAGGGTAGAAGCTGATGTGATGAGTAATTCAATGGTTTATTTTCTAATTACAGTGTTATCATATCCTTTCATAGCATTATTCAATGCAGGTTCAGCTTTCTATAGAGCAGGTGGTAATTCTAAGTTTCCAATGAAAGTATCGGTGATATCAAATCTCCTAAATATAGTGGGAAATGTTATTTTAATCTTTGGGTTTAAGATGGGTGTGGCAGGCGCTGCATTATCAACATTAATCTCAAGAATTTTTTGTACAGTTGTTATTTTTTACTTTTTACATAAGCCAAAACAAACCATTGTTATTAATGAGTACTTAAAAATAAGACCAGATTTTCATCTGATAGGAATGATATTAGCTATTGGTATTCCAGCTGGAATAGAGAATGGAATGTTCCAATTTGGCAAGCTTGTGATTCAGTCAACAGTATCAGAGTTAGGGACTGTAGCTATTGCAGCACAAGCAATGACAAATATTTTGGAGTCTGTTAATGGGATTGCAGCAGTTGGCATTGGTATAGGTCTTATGACTGTAGTCGGTCAATGTATGGGAGCTGGAAGAAAAGAAGAGGCAAAGTATTATATTGTGAAGCTAACAGGGTATGCTGAGGTGGCAATCATTGTATCATGTTTATTTGTTCTTTTAATTACAAAGCCTGTAACGATACTTGGCAAGATGGATGTAGAAAGTGCTAGAATGTGCTTTAACATGATTATATTTATTACTATTACAAAACCAATTTCCTGGGCATTATCCTTTATACCAGCATATGGTATGAGAGCCGCTGGAGATGTGAAATTTTCAATGATTGTTTCGACAGCAACAATGTGGCTTTGCCGTGTGGCGCTGTGTATTTATTTATGTAAGGTATGGGGCTTTGGTCCTATTGCAGTATGGATTGGAATGTTTGCAGACTGGAGCGTTCGCGGGATAATATTTACCTATAGATTTTTAAGTGGTAAATGGGCGCAAAAACAGGTAATCTAGTGAAAAAACCGAACTATGTTGAATATATTGAAATTAATGTTCGATTTGTGCTATACTGATTTTAATGCAAAAATAGTAAATTTTTGAATAAGTATAAGACGGTATAGGAGACTTGAAATTATGAAACTTCATTTAATGAACAAAGTAGGAATGATAGGATTAACAGCATTAATGATTTTTACTGGATGTAGTGCGACAGATGATAAGGCAGTAGTAGATACAACAATTGAAAGTACACAAGTAGCAAATGAAATGTTGACTTTAGAGGATATTGATAAAGAAGATTTTAAACCAACAGCTAAAGTAAGTTATACAATAGAAGGAAAAGTTGTATCGAAAAGAGAAGAAGTAACGAATGTATTAGAAGGTGCAGATTATATAGCAGAACCTGAGGTAGATGTAATCTTAAAAGGAACTGTAGGAGAACTTTGGGTGACACCTATGGAGAAGGTGCTTAAAACATATACAAAAGTAGATGGTAGTGAATTAACAGCGGAAGACTTTGAGCCAGATACATATATTACACTTCAGACAAAGGCAGGGAAACCAGTATTTGCGGCGTTTGTACCAAAAGAAACACAAGTAGAAATACATACTGCTTGGGGAGATATATTAATTGCTAATAGACCTGAAGTAGAACATGGCGAGGGAGATTATATCGTATGTGATGCAGGAGAAGATGGTGCCCCTAATTTTGAAGATGTTTGGGTTGTAAATGGTAAAGTGTTTGAGACGACTTATGATATGAGCCAAATGAAATAAGAACTTAAGGATTTTAAAATAAAAAATTTGTAAAATAAATTTAAAATTTAAACATTCATATAAGCATAGACAAAAAGAGAAGTTTCAAGTATTATAATAATCCCATAAGCACATCGTATAGAGTTGAAAATATGGTTCAACAGTTTCTACCAAATCACCTCAAATGATTTGACTACGATAGATTTGGCATTACTTATAACAATAAGTTAACTATTTCTATGTACATTATACGGTGCAACTTATATGGCGACTGAAAAAGAAACAATAAACAACAAGACGACATAGGAGATAGGCACAATGAAAAAGAAGTTTATTAAAGCAGTAGCTGGAACATTAGCAGCAATGACAGTATTTACAGGATGCGGGAGCGCAGCAGGAGAAAGCAGTAAAGCATCTGACACAAAAGTAGGGATGGTAACAGACTTAGGTTCAATTGATGATAAATCCTTCAACCAATTAACATGGGAAGGTATTCAAAGAGCGCAAGCAGACTTTGGTGTAAGTTCTAAATACTTAAAACCAGCTGGTGCAACAGAGCCAGAGCTTATGAAAGAAATCGGAAACCTCTATGACGGTGGATACAAATTCATCGTGGCATCAGGATTTAAATTTGCAACATCTATTTTTGAAGCACAAACAAAATATCCAGATGCTAAATTCGTAATTACAGATTCAACTGTTTATTCAACTACAGGAGAAGAAAAAGTAGCTGATAATACAGTATCTATTTTATTCAATGAACAAGAAGCAGGATTCCTTGCAGGGATTGCAGCAGCCGTTGAATTACAAGAAGCGAATGCAGGATTCATTGGTGGTATGGAAACAGATGTTATTCAAAGATTTAACTGGGGATACCAACAAGGGATTGCCTATGCAAATGAAAATTTAGGTACAAATATTACAATGGAAGATAAAAACTTCGTTTACCAAGGAACATTTACAGATGCAGCAGCAGGTCAACAAATTGCAGCGCAAATGTATGATCGTGGTGTAGATGTTATCTTCAGTGCAGCTGGTGGTGTAGGTTCTGGTGTAATCAAAGAAGCCAGAGAAAGAGCTGCAGCAGGAGATAAGGTTTGGGTAATTGGTGTAGATGCAGACCAATATGCAGATGGTATTTATGAAGGTAATAACTCAGTTGTCCTTACATCAGCACTTAAAAATGTAGGAACAGCAGTTTATGATATGATTAAACTTGAAGAAGAAGGGAACTTCCCAGGTGGACAAATCCTTCAATATGGTGTAACAAACAATGGCGTTGGTCTTCCAAGTGAAAATCCAAACTTAAGTGAAAACACAATGAATACAATTAACGAAGTATATGAAAAACTTCAAAACAATGAGATTACAGTTCAAACAACTAGTGAAGGACTTATTAAATAAATTGAAGATGGCTGTGGCACTAAAAGTGCTACAGCCATTTTTTGTTGAGTGGGTAAGATGCCATGAAAACGGCTGTGGGGGCTGGCACCTTTGGGCAGATTTTAAAGGAATGTTGTGTAACTCGGGGTGTGGGCTTTGTGGTATAATGAGGGGAGAAATTAATATTCTATGAGGGCTATCTGAGTAGGATAATTATTAATATGCTGAATACATATTGAAATAAAGGAGGGATTTAAGATGTGGCTTGTATATGCTTTTGGTTCAGCCCTTTTTGCTGGAGTTACAGCAATATTGGCGAAAATAGGAATTAAGGATACAGATTCTAATGTAGCAACAGCGATTCGGACAATTGTAATATTGGTTTTTTCATGGCTCATGGTATTTGTGGTAGGCTCATTTAATACGATTAATGAGGTGAGTAAGGAGACATTAACATTTCTAATTTTATCGGGACTTGCAACAGGCGGTTCATGGCTATGTTATTTCAAGGCATTACAATTAGGTGATGTGAATAAGGTAACACCTATTGATAAATCAAGTACAGTACTTACAATGCTTTTAGCTTGTGTTATTTTGGGAGAAGCAATTAGTTTAACGAAGTTTATAGGCCTTGTAGGTATTGGAATAGGTACATATTTAATGATTACTAAAAAGGAAGGCATGCAAAAGGCTGTACAGGGTAAAGGATGGCTTTTTTATGCTCTTTTATCAGCTGTATTTGCCAGCCTTACTTCTATATTAGGTAAGATAGGTATTAGTGGCGTTGAATCTAATCTAGGTACAGCTATTCGTACAATTGTAGTTTTAGTGATGGCTTGGATTGTTGTTTTTGTGACTAAGAAACAAGGAGAGATTAAAAAGATTGACCCGAAAAGCTGGGTGTTTATTTGCCTATCAGGTATTACAACAGGTCTTTCATGGTTATGCTATTATAAAGCGTTACAAGAGGGAGAGGCAAGTATTGTAGTCCCTATTGATAAGTTAAGTATCGTTGTAACAATTGCCTTTTCTTATATTTTCTTAAAGGAAAAGCTTACAAAGAAGGCTTTTGTAGGACTTGTAGCGATTGTAGCTGGAACACTTGTTTTACTTATAAAGTAGAAAAAATCCCCGAAACTCTACGGAGCGTTTATTGTATTAAAATATAGATAAAGGTATGCTTAGTATATGGAGGTGACCTAGATGGATTGTATAAAAGTAGGAAAGTTAATTTATAGCTTACGTAAAGAAAAAAATATGACACAAAAACAAGTAGCAGATGCAATGGGAATTAGTGATAAAACCATTTCAAAGTGGGAACGAGGACTAGGTTGCCCTGATGTTTCTTTACTAAGCGAACTTTCAAACGTATTAGGTGTAAATGTAGAAAAAATTTTACTAGGGGACTTAACCCCTAATGAAATGGACGGAGGGAATATGAAACGTATTAAATTTTATGTATGCCCTAACTGTGGCAATGTGATTAATGGCACAGGTGAAGGTGAAATTTCATGCTGTGGGAGAAAGCTTACAGCACTTGTAGCAAAACCAGTAGATGAGGCACATGCCTTAGAAATAGAAGAAATCGAAGATGATTATTATATTACCTTTAATCATGATATGACGAAAGCACATTATATTTCATTTGTGGCTTATGTATGTAGCGACCGTGTACTGCTCATTAAGCTTTATCCAGAACAAAATCCAGCGGTCAGATTTCCAAGGATGCAACGCGGCACATTATACTTCTATTGCAATAATGATGGCCTATGGCAACAAAGAATTTAAAGGAAAAGAAAGTGTTGTGAAACGAGTTAAATAGTTTCGCAACACTTTTTTTATTTGATGCAGAGTAGAGGTTTGTTCAAATTTGTGATGTTTAGCATAATGTAAAGGAAAATAGTGCATATTATACAAAATTATTTAAATAACGAATATTTAAATATATAATAAGACCTATAAGTATGAAAATGTGCTTTAGATAAATCTAAAAAGAAAGGAGCGTAGTAGTAAAGGAAACTCTAGATTAATAATTAAGGGAGATGAGAAGATGTTAGGAACTTTAAAGAAAACTCTAGCTAATAAGTTATTAGTAGGACTTATGATGATTGCAATGGTTTTAGGGGTGCTGCCACCCGTTAATCTTTTTGCAGCAAGCGATGTAACAATTAATTTAGCATCAGAAAATCAGGTAATCCGTGGTTTTGGTGGAATGAATCATACGACTTGGATAGGTGATTTAACCTCTGCACAAAGAGAAACAGCTTTTGGAAATGAAGAAAATCAGTTGGGATTTTCTATTTTAAGAATTCATGTAGATGAAAATAGAAACAATTGGTATAAGGAGTTAGAAACAGCTAAAGCTGCTATTGCAAATGGTGCCATTGTATTTGCTTCACCATGGAACCCACCAAGCGATATGGTAGAAACTTTTACGCGCAATGGTGTAGCAAATCAAAAACGTCTTAAATATAGCAAGTATGCAGATTATGCAAAATATCTCAATGATTTTGTGACGTATATGAGGAATAATGGGGTTGACTTATATGCAATCTCTATTCAAAATGAGCCTGATTATGCACATACTTGGACATGGTGGACACCAGAAGAAATGCTTAACTTTATGAAAAATTATGCAGGCTCAATTGACTGCAAGGTTATAGCACCAGAGTCATTTTCTTATTTAAAGAATATGTCAGATCCAATCTTAAATGATGCAAAAGCACTTGCTAATATGGATATTTTAGGGGCACATTTTTATGGAACACAAGTAAGCAATATGGCTTATCCTTTATTTAAACAAAAGGGAGCTGGAAAAGACCTTTGGATGACAGAAGTATATGTTCCTAATAGTGATGCTGATTCTGCTGACCGCTGGCCTGAAGCAATAGAGGTTTCATATAATATGCACAATGCCTTAGTTGAAGGGGATTTTCAGGCTTATGTTTGGTGGTATATTCGCAGACAATATGGTCCTATGAAAGAGGATGGTACGATTAGTAAACGTGGCTATTGCATGGCACAATATTCTAAGTTTGTACGTCCAGGTTATGTAAGAGTTGAGGCTACAAAGAATCCAGCCACTGATGTTTATGTATCTGCATATAAGGGAGATAATAAAGCAGTTATTGTAGCAATCAATAAGGGAACATCAGCAGTCACACAAAAGTTTGCGATTAATAATGGTAGTATTCAAAGTGTAGATCGTTATAGAACTTCAGCAAATGAAAACTTGGCAAAAACATCTAATATGGAAGCAACAGCAAATAGTTTCTGGGCACAATTACCTGCTAATAGTGTTTCAACATTTGTTTGTACATTATCATCAGGGGCACAGACAGAACCAGGAACAAATCCAGGAACACCAACAGATACAACAGTGACAGACTATGTTACATTAAATGATGGTTGGTATTATATTAAAAATACAAATGCTCAAAAATATCTTCAAGTACAAGATAATACAGGTGCAAATGGACAAAACGTAGAGATTGCTACTGGAACAGGTGTTGCAGGTCAGAAATGGTATTTAACCAATGTAGGAGAGGGTTATGTAACACTTAAAAATGGGACTGGTTATATGTTGGATGTAGATTGCGGAAAGAATGAAAATGGTACGAACATTCAAGTGTATACAGCCAATGGATTAAGTCCGCAAATGTTTAAAGTCGTATCAGCTGGGGCTAACAATATTTATGGTCTATTGACTAAGGCATCTATAGATACAAAGTCATTAGATGTCTATAACTTTGGAACAGCAGATGGTTCAAATGTTTGTCAATGGACATATTATAAAAATACTTGCCAGCAATGGGTATTTGAAGCTTGTGACGGACCTAATACATCAACAGAGCCAACGGTACCAACAGAGCCTTCAACACCATTAGAACCAGCAGGTAATGCAAATGTAAGTATAAAAGTTATGTCAGATTGGGGAGAGGGTGCAACGGCTGAAATTACAGTAACAAACACAACGGGTAAAGACTTAAATGGATGGACATGTACATTTACAATCAATCGTCCAATTACTGATGTTTGGAATGCAGAAATGATAAGCCAAAATGGAGAAGTCTATACAGTGGCAAACCCATCATGGCAGCCTAATTTAGCAAAGGGTGAAAGTATATCTTTTGGCTGTTCATTAGGTAGTGGAAACGGTGACGTAACAATAACAAGTGCTACATTACAATAATACAAGATAGGCCTTCTTAAAGAGTATTTTGCTAGCATGTCTTTTTCGAACATATTTTTAGAATGAAATTAAGAAGAAGAGACATACTAGAAGTAATATGAATAAGCTCATTTAAAATATTTTTAGAGAAGGCGAGGTAACATATGAATCCATTCTTAGAAAAACCAATGAATATGGATCAACTATTTAAGTCTTGGGCAGCTATTTACCCAGAACCTTATAATAAAAATGAGGTAGATCCTTACACGAAAACGCGTATTATATTAATGAATGGGACAGAATTTGAAGCTGTATGGTTTTCACATCAATTTTCACGTCATTGCCCTGATAATGAACTAAGAAGACAAATTGCCGTTACAAGAAGAAGTGAACAGCAACAACAAAAAGTCATAGCCGTTTTAAAACCAGCTGATGAAACTATACTAGAAACGACTATCAGCTATGAGCAGCTGGCAGTAGATTTAACTGCTAGATTAGCTATGAGAGAACCTAATAAGCATGTCAAAATGGCACTGGATTTCGCACTATTAGAAGATTTTGACCACCTATATCGCTATTCAGACTTATTGGAGATGGAAAGAGGTATTAAAGCAGAAAAGTTAGTAGGACATTATACAGAAATCATGCCTGGTAGGCCTACAATAGCTGAACATCGTTATCCTACAGATAATATTAGAGAATTTGTGGATTTCTCTACTGCGGCACCAATTACGAAATTAAATACATGTATTATTACAGCAGCAGAGCAACAAACAATGAATTATTATATGAATGTAGCAGGATTTTATGAATCAGATATAGGCAGAAGTTTATATCAAGAAATAGGGCTTATTGAGGAGCAACATGTAAGTCATTACGGCAGTTTAATAGACCCAAGACAAACATGGCTTGAAAACTTATTAAATCATGAGTATACAGAATGCTATTTATATTATTCTTGTTTTGAAGATGAGACAGACCCACATATTAAGAAGATTTGGGAGCAACATTTCCATGAAGAAGTGGCCCATTTACACAAAGCTGCAGAGCTTCTAAAAAAATATGAAGGTAAGGAATGGCAACAAGTTATACCAGATGGCAACTTCCCACAATTGTTGACATTAGGTGAAAATAAAGAGTATGTACGTAAGGTTTTAGGTGAAACAGTACAACTAACATCTATCAAAGATGAATATACAGACGTAGCGAAAGTCCCAGCAGAGTCAGAATTCTTCACATTCCAAAATATCGTTAATAAAGATGTAGAATGTGTGCCTAGTCATAAAATAATATCTCAATATATTTGTAAAAATGGTATGGATTATCGTTATGAAGATAAGGAAAATCCTATTGAAGCACTTAGAGACAGAAAGTGTGACAATACTTCAGTGGGAAGAAGACCAATTTAATGAAGAATGATTTAAAAAAGAAATAAAAGATAAAGTTAAGCATAATAGACGTAAGAAAGACCTAGGAGGACACCGAGAGGTGTTTAATTCCTAGGTCTTTTATCAGTTAAGCTTTTGCTAATATTTTTTTGAAGTTAATGAGGAATAGGATTCCGGTTGTAGTTGCAGCTAGAATATCTGCAATTGGTTCGGCCCAATAGATTCCCATAACACCCATAAAACGAGGTAGAATAAGTGCAAAAGGAATAAGGAGAATGACTTTTCTAAGAAGGGCTAAGAAAAGTGAAATCTTAGCTTGCCCCATTCCCATAAAGGCAGATTGACATGCCATTTGGACACCAAATATCCAGATACCAGCCATGAAGATTGGCATAACAACTTTAATTAAAGCAATAAGTTCTGCATCTTTAGTGAACATACTTGCAAATACCGTTGGGAAGAATAATGCTGCAAGTGAGCAAACACAAGTCACAGTAAAGGTAACAGCTAAACTGCATTTAAATGTTTTCTTCACGCGGTCAAAGTTTTTGGCACCGTAGTTATAACTAATAATAGGTTGCGTTCCCATAGTAATCCCTTGAACTGGCATGATGAAAAGTTGCATTACACTTTGCAGGATTGTCATAGAGCCTACATATAAGTCCCCACCATAATGTTGTAAACCACTGTTAAATACAATGTTGATTAAGCTTTCAGTAGCTTGCATGACAAAAGGTGAAACACCGAGGGCTGCTACACTACCAATGATTTTTAAGTTTGGTTTAAGATGATGCAGACGAATACGGATACTAGATTTCTTAGAAAGTAAGAAGTAAACAACCCATATAGCACTGCAAGCTTGTGAAATAACAGTTGCTAAGGCAGCACCTTTTACGCCCATATCAAAACCAAATATAAAAATAGGGTCTAAAATAATATTGATAATAGCACCAATTAAAACGGATAACATAGCAATAGTAGCTTGGCCTTGAGAAGTGATAAAGGTATTAAGGCCAATAGATGCCTGTACGAAAACTGTACCACATAAGTAAATAGTAATGTACTCAAGCGCATAAACAATTGTTTCATCACTTGCCCCAAAGGCATATAAAAATGGTTTTTTAAAGACCATGAAAAGTGTGGTTAATAAAATTGAAAAGCAAATTAAAATTGTTACACCATTTCCTAGAATTTTTTCAGCTTCATCACGGTTACCTTTCCCAAGCTGAATGGCAGCAAGTGGGGCACCCCCAGAGCCTACGAAAGCACTAAAAGCTGAAATAAGCATTAAGATAGGAAAGCAGATACCAACTCCTGTTAAGGCTTTAGCACCTACTTCTGGAATATGTCCAATATACATTCTATCAACAATGTTATATAAAACATTAACAAGTTGGGCAATAACTGCTGGGATGGCCATACTTATGACAAGTTTGCCTATAGGTGCAGTACCAAGTTTGTCATCATTATGTGTACTCATGTAAAATTCTCCTTTATAAATTAGTTATGCTTGGCAGCATAATTTTCTAAGTTATTTTTCATGCGTGTAAGATAAGCATACATTTGGTCTTTTTCTTCATCACTAAAACCATTGAAATTAATACCATGCATTGTATTTAAAATAATGTTGGCATGCTCTTTAAGATCCTTTGCCTGATCCGTTAATTTGATGCGGATTTCGCGGCGATTTTCACTATTACGGCATCTTATAATTTGCCCACGTTGTTCAAGACGGTCTAGCATTGTTGTAAGAGACGTATTAGCAAGTTGCGTTTTTTTGCTTAATTCACTAATTGTAATATCATCTTTTTGCCAAAGTTGATATAAAATGTTCATCTGGGCACCATTCATCGCATCGTATGCCTGAGTCTCTTTAAGTAGTTTTTCAATAATACGGCTTTGAAGCTGTTTAATTTGTGCCATGACGATTCCTACAGGTGGATGTTGCATAGTGAAGTCTCCTTTCTTTTTTAATAATGAATAGGTTATGTACCTAGATGGCATCATATTAAAGAATAGTACTTGTAAATATAAATGTGAAATCTATACTAAATAGTATATTACTATATAGTAATATAAGTGCAGTAGAGATGTCAATTCGAGATAGATTTAAAATTTATGTGTAATAGTTGTTCAATATGTTCTAATGATGTGAAATGTAAAAAGAATTTAATATTGTAAAGGGAATTTAACAGTAAAATGTATGTAATTCATAGGTAAAAATGATATAATAATGAACAGAAAAAAGTAAAAGCTCACACTAGAATGGAGGTCATAAAGATGAAAAAAATTATCGTGCCAAAAGAGGCAACTGTTGTTAGAGATAAGATTACAGAAAAAGAAATTGAAGCTTTCTTTAAAGCTGGCGGAAAAGCCCCATCTATTAAAGAGCAACTTATATTAAAGGCCTTTGAAATTACAGAAGATACAAAAGTGTTTTTTGAGACAGATGAAGTCATTTTATTATATAGTAGTGATCAAACTGGAACATATTTAAGTTGCTTTAATAAAACAGCTGATACAATAAGTATAGAAATCCCAATTTCAGCTATGAATTTAGTAGGAAAATACATAGCTTACTGTGTGCTTACAGCAGAAGAAATTAGTGTAGATAATACATTGAGTTTACAAATTCCTGATGGTGGCATATTACTTGTAAAACTTTTAAAAGAAGACTAGAAATAAAAAAAGGCTTAGTAACTAACACTTACTAAGCTTTTTTTGTTATTATAGTATTTGAATTCAGAAAGTAATATTAAGTCAGATATTGCTTTGTTTAAGATGGGAGTAGATTTATGAAGAAGAGTAGTAATTTTAAACAAGGTGTAAAACACGGCATTCCCATCTGCTTAGGATACTTTGCGGTATCCTTTGCCTTTGGAATGCTAGCTAAGGAGAAGGGGCTTACAGCTTTTCAAGCGGTGATTTTGTCTATTACGAATGTAACATCAGCAGGGCAATTTGCAGGAATTAACTTGATGGCTGCTAGTGCGACATATTATGAAGTAATTTGTACGCAGATTGTCTTAAATCTTAGGTATGCACTCATGTCATGTTCATTATCACAGAAATTAGAGTCTAATACAGGATTAGGACATAGATTATTAGTGTCTTATGGTGTAACAGATGAAATTTTTGGGGTATCAGTGTGTAAGGATGGTAAGTTAAGCCCTTATTATTCTTATGGGCTCATTGTCATTTCTGTTTTGGGGTGGACGATGGGAACACTTCTAGGTGTTATTTCTGGTGAATTTTTACCTGCCAGCATCAGCAGTGCATTAGGAATTGCTTTGTATGGTATGTTTTTAGCTATTATTATACCACCAGCTAAAATAAATAAAGTCGTATGTGGTGTTGTTATAAGTGCTATGGTTGGTAGTGTTTTATTTAGCATTTTACCTTATTTAAAGGAGATTTCATTTGGCTTTAGGATTATTATTTTAACCCTAATTATAGCAGGTATTGCTGCATGGCTTTTCCCTGTAGATGAGAAGAAGGAGGTGGCGGAACATGCCGCATAATGTGTATATATATATTTTCGTAATGGCAGGCGTAACGTATCTAATTCGAATGTTACCACTTACACTTATTCGTAAAGAAATTACAAATACATATATCAAATCCTTTTTGTTTTATGTACCATATGCCACGTTAGCAGCTATGACTTTTCCGGCTATTTTAACGTCTACAGAAAGTCCTATTTCAGCTGCAATAGGCTTTGGGGTGTCACTTATTATGGCATTTTTAGAGAAGAGTTTATTAATGGTTGCAGCTAGCGGTTGTATTGTAGTTTTTATCGTAGAGAGACTGCTTGTCTTGACATAAAATAATAAAATAGTGCATATTTTTTAATAAAAGGAGTTGCAATTTTATTTAGGATAGTGTATTTTAAAAGTAAGTTCTGTATGACTGGCGGATAAGTGGGAGTACCCACAGGGAGTACAGATGTTTAGAAAGCCGACCGCCTGGGCACCGATTTATTTGAGGTATCCAGGTTGTCGGCTTTTTCGTGTGCAAATTTTTAGAAAATGAAAGTTTGATAACATAAATTATAGCTGCATCCTTGGAACAAAGAGTAGAGAAGATGATTAAAAAAGGAGAATGAAAATGATCGCATTAGAACAAGAATTAAAAGCAAATCCATATCCAGGTAGAGGTATCGTTATTGGAAAATCTGCAGATGGTAAAAAAGCAGTAACAGCATATTTCATCATGGGTAGAAGTGAAAATAGTAGAAACCGTATCTTCGTTACAGAGGGAGAAGGTATTCGTACTGAGGCCTTTGATCCTTCTAAATTAAGTGATCCAAGTTTAATCATTTATGCCCCTGTACGTGTACTTGGCAATCGTACAATTGTAACCAATGGGGACCAAACAGATACAATTTATGAGCTTATGGATAAAGAATTTACTTTTGAACAAGCACTTAGAACACGTGAATTTGAACCAGATGCACCTAACTACACACCTAGAATTTCAGGGATGATGCATATCGAGAACGGAAAATATGACTATGCAATGTCTATCTTAAAAAGTAATAATGGCGATCCATCTTGTTGCAACCGTTACACATTTACATATGATAATGCTAAAGCTGGTGAAGGACGTTTCATTCACACTTACAAATGCAATGAAAATCCACTTCCAAGTTTTGAAGGAGAACCTAAACTTGTAGCAATTGATAAAGAAATTGATGAGTTTACAAATATGCTTTGGGAAAGCTTAAATGAAGAAAATAAAGTTTCATTATTTGTAAGATATATTGATATCGAAACAGGTGAGTACGAAACACGCATCGTTAACAAAAATAAATAAAGATAAGTTGCACTAAAAGAACGAGTAACCGTTAATAAAATAATAAAATATTTTGTGGAGGATTAGAAATGAAAGAATTAGAATTGAAATATGGTTGTAACCCAAATCAAAAACCATCTAGAATTTATAGTGCAGAAGGTGAGCTTCCTATTGAAGTATTAAATGGAAAACCAGGTTATATCAACTTCCTTGATGCTTTCAATGGATGGCAGCTTGTAAAAGAATTAAAAGAAGCTACAGGACTTCCAGCCGCAACATCTTTTAAACACGTTTCTCCAGCTGGTGCAGCAGTAGGACTTCCACTAACAGAAGTAGAAAGCAAAATTTATTGGGTAGATGACCTTGGTGAACTTTCACCACTTGCATGCGCTTATGCAAGAGCTAGAGGTGCAGATAGAATGTCATCTTTCGGTGATTTTATTGCGCTTTCAGATGTATGTGATGAAAGTACTGCTAAAATTATTGGTAGAGAAGTATCTGATGGCGTGATTGCACCAGGATATACACCAGAAGCTTTAGAGATTTTAAAAGCTAAGAAAAAAGGCGGCTATAATATTATTCAAATCGATCCAAGCTACAAACCAAATCCTATTGAACATAAAGAAGTATTTGGGATTACATTTGAACAAGGTCGCAATGAACTTGAAATCAACAATGACTTTATTAGCAATGTGGTAACAGAAAATAAAGAAATACCTGAGTCAGCTAAAATTGACCTTATCATTTCTTTAATTACTTTAAAATATACACAATCAAACTCAGTATGTTTTGCAAAAGGCGGTCAGGCAATCGGTATTGGTGCAGGGCAACAATCTCGTATTCACTGTACACGTTTAGCAGGAAGTAAAGCAGATAATTGGTTCCTTCGTCAATCACCACAAGTTATGAATTTACAATTCGTAGATACAATCCGTCGTATGGACAGAGACAATGCAATTGATCTTTATATCGGCGAAGATTACATGGATGTACTTGCAGATGGCGAGTGGGAAAAAATCTTCAAAGTAAAACCAGCTGTATTTACAAAAGAAGAAAAACGTGCATGGCTTGACCAAATGACAGATGTGGCATTAGGTTCAGATGCATTCTTCCCATTTGGTGATAATATTGAGCGTGCACATAGAAGTGGCGTGAGATATGTGGCACAACCAGGTGGTTCAATTCGTGATGAACAAGTTATTGAAACATGTAATAAATATGATATGGCAATGTGCTTTACAGGGATTCGTTTATTCCATCACTAAATGGCTAGCAGCCAGGTGAGGGGAAGGGGGGCATGGATAAGTTGGGGTATTTCGTTTCCCTTAAGCCTCCCTGCGGTCGAAGCTTAGATAAAATGAGATACCCCAACTTATCCACATCCCACAGACGTTAAAGATGGCTGCTAGGACTGAGTTTAGAGGGTGAATAAGGTCATAGAAGAGGCGGCTATTAGGACTGAGTTTAGAGATGAATAAGGGCATAGAAGAGATGGCTACTTGTATGAAGCGGTAATTGGTTGACAATTGTATGCAAAATATAATATAATTTATTTGATTAAAAATTAAATACAACATTTAATGCCAATAAGCCAATGGTTTATTGAAAGAGAGTGTGACTATAGGGTCGCATGAAGGGGGACACCACCGCGGGTGTCGTTTCTTTCGTGCGGCCTTTTTTGCGTTTAAAAATAAGTGAATTAGATGTTGTAGGTAAGTGGAGGTGAGTAGATGATTACAGTGAATGGGCAAAAACAAGCTTTTGAGAAGATGACTGTTTTAGAATTTCTTAAAAAAGCTGGCTATAGATTGGAAACTGTGGCAGTAGAGATTAATGAGGAAATTGTATCTAAGCGTGCTTATGAAACGACTTACTTATGTGATGAGGATAAGATTGAGATTATTCACTTTGTAGGTGGTGGATGAGAAGGATATAAGGAGGCTTAAAGGTGAAGGTTAGCATTAATGGGAAATTAAGAGATGTAGTGAGCAAAAGTCTTTGGGCGCTTAAAGAAGAGGTGTGTGCAAGTACGCTAGAGATTATTACAATTTACAATGGCTTTCAGACAGGTGAAAATTTTATATTTCATGAAGGAGATGAAATCGTCTTTATTGAAAAGGGAAAGATGCCCTCTGAGGAGGAATTAGAGGTGCTCATGTGTGCAAGACATACACCACAGGTACATTATAAGGTTAAAACTGCTAGAGTAGGGATTGCCGGACTTGGAGGCCTCGGGTCGCATATTGCAGTAGAACTAGCTAGAACGGGTGTAGGGCACTTACATTTAGTAGATTTTGATATTGTGGAACCAAGTAATTTAAATCGTCAGATGTATAAGATTTGTCATTTGGGAATGGAAAAAACGGAGGCTTTAGCGCAAGAGATTAAAGAAATTAATCCTTATATTAAAGTTACGGTAGATACTCAGCGGGTGTTAGAAGAAAATGTTTTAGCGATTTTTAAGGAAGATGAAATCGTATGTGAAGCTTTTGATAATCCAGAAGCTAAGGCAATGCTAGTAAATACTTTGTTAGCAGAGCGTAGTGATGTCAAGATAGTAGCGGCTTCTGGCATGGCGGGGTATGCAAGTAGTAATGAGATTCAGACTAGGAAAATCAATAAGCGCTTTTATATGTGTGGTGACTTTTATAATGAAGCAAAGCCAGGGATGGGACTTATGGCACCTAGAGTGAGCATTTGTGCAGGGCATCAGGCGAATATGGTACTCAGGTTGATATTGGGGGTGGAGGAAGACTAAGGAGTAGTAATGTTGAAAAATGATGCGTAATTGCGTGATTGAAAGAAAGAGAAAAGTAAAAAGTGATTGAAGGACAGAGAAAAGTGAAAGGTGAAAATAGAGATTAAAGATAGTTGGTTAAAAAGAAGATTGGGAGGATGAGAAGAATGAATATGATGATGAATAATGCAGATAAGTTAGTGATTGGCGGACATGAGTTTACGTCTAGATTTATATTGGGGTCTGGAAAGTATAGTTTGGACCTTATTAAGGCGGCTATAGAGGATGCGGGGGCACAGATGGTGACGATGGCAGTGCGCCGCGCAAATACTGGAGGCGAGGAGAATATTTTAGATTATATTCCTAAGGATGTAACACTGCTTCCAAATACTTCTGGAGCTAGAAATGCACAGGAAGCTGTACGTATTGCAAGGCTCGCAAGAGAAGTTGGCTGTGGGGATTTTGTAAAAATAGAGGTGATTAGAGATAGTAAATATTTATTGCCAGATAATGCAGAAACGATTAAGGCAACGGAAATTTTGGCTAAAGAAGGCTTTGTGGTCATGCCTTATATGTATCCAGACTTAAATGTAGCGAGAGATTTAGTCAATGCTGGTGCTGCTGCAATTATGCCATTGGCTTCACCTATTGGCTCTAATAGAGGGCTTTGTACAAAAGACTTTATTAAGATTCTGATTCATGAGATTGACTTACCAATCATTGTAGATGCAGGTATTGGATGCCCTAGCCAGGCATGTGAGGCGATGGAAATGGGGGCTGCAGCGATTATGGCAAATACAGCTATTGCAACAGCTGGAAATATTACAATGATGGCAAAGGCTTTTAAGAATGCTATTGAAGCAGGTAGGCTTGCTTATCTTTCGGGGCTTGGCAGAGTTTTAGAAACTGGTGCAAGTGCATCATCACCATTAACAGGATTTTTAGCAGATTAGGGGGAGCACAAAGTGAGTGAAATAAAGAAGAATGAACAAAGAACAGATCATATGGCTTATATGGAAGGTATGGAAGTTTTAGAACCAGGCATTATGGAGCAAGTTATTAAAGAGATGCAGGCCTATGATTATAATACTTATACAGCAGAAGATGTAAAGATAGCTTTAGAAAAAGAAATGTTAATGCCTAGAGACTTTGCAGCATTACTTTCACCAGCAGCAGAGCCGTTCTTAGAACAAATGGCAGAAAAGGCACAAAGAGAAACAAGAAAGCACTTTGGTAATAGTGTGTATATGTTTACACCGCTGTATCTTGCAAATTATTGTGAGAACTACTGTATTTATTGCGGTTTCAACTGTCATAACAAAATTAAAAGAGCTAAATTAAATGTAGGAGAGATGGAAAAGGAAATGGCAGCTATTGCTAAAACAGGCATTGAAGAAATTCTGATGCTCACAGGGGAAAGCCGTAAAATGTCCGATGTGAAATACATAGGAGAAGCCTGCAAAATTGCACGTAAATATTTCAAAATGGTAGGTCTTGAAGTATATCCAATGAATAGTGATGAATATGCATATCTTCATGAATGTGGGGCAGACTTTGTAACTGTTTTTCAAGAAACTTATAACTCAGATAAATATGAGACACTTCACTTAGCTGGGCATAAACGTGTCTTTCCATATCGCTTATGTGCGCAAGAACGTGCTTTAAAAGGTGGCATGAGAGGCGTAGGCTTTGCAGCACTTTTGGGCCTTGATGATTTTAGAAAGGATGCGTTTGCAACAGGGATGCATGCATATCTCATTCAAAGAAAGTACCCTCATGCAGAGATTGCTTTCTCATGCCCAAGGCTTCGTCCTATTATTAATAATGATAAGATAAATCCTAAAGATGTTCATGAAAAGCAGCTTTTACAAGTCATTATGGCGTACCGTTTATTTATGCCATTTGCAAGTATTACAATTTCTACCAGAGAACGTGCTGAGTTTAGGAATCATGTTATAGGCCTTGCGGCAACTAAAATTTCAGCAGGGGTAAGTACAGGGATTGGCAGTCATACAGAAGAAGACATTGTAGACAAAGGCGACAGCCAATTTGAAATAGCTGATGAACGTAGTTTTAAAGAAGTTTATGCAGCCATTAAAGCAAGAGGATTGCAACCTGTAACAAATGATTATGTATTTGTATAAGAGAAATTAAAGACTTTTCTTCATAGGGCTTGTAGGTTAAGATTAAGATATAATTTTTAAGATAGAGTAGGAACGAGAGATGAGACGAGAAATACAATATAAGATAGATACAACATATGAGGGCCAGTCTATAGGTATGTTTTTAAAAGCAAAGGAATATTCCAGAGGAATTTTAATAGAACTTAAGAAAACCAAGACAGGTATTCGTAAAAATGGTGTTTGGGCGGGCGTAAATGAAATAATAAAGGCTGGCGATGTACTAGATATATGTTTGACGGAAGAAAGCTCCTCTGAAAATATTGTGCCAAAGCAGTATGACTTAGATATCTTATATGAAGACGAAGATATTTTAGTACTCAATAAACCTCATGATACGCCAATTCACCCATCTATTAATAATTACGATAATACACTAGCTAATGGCGTTGTATATTATTATAAAGACCAGGAAAAGCCTTATGTATTTCGCTGTATCAATCGATTAGATAGAGACACCACAGGGGTAACGATTATTGCTAAGAATATGCTCAGTGCAAGTATTTTATCAAATAGGATGCAAGCGCGAGGATTAACACGAACCTATATAGCCTTTGTAGAAGGATTAGTAGAGGAAGAAGGTATTATAGATTTACCTATTGGTAGGATGGAAGGAACAATTATTAAGCGACAAGTAGATGAAAAGGACGGAAAACGGGCAGTGACGCATTATCGTAGACTTGAGGTTATTCATGTAGAGGGGCAGCTTGTATCAGTTGTTGCCTTACGTTTAGAAACGGGACGTACCCATCAAATCCGTGTGCATATGTCACATATAGGACATCCCCTTTTAGGAGACTTCTTATATAATGAAAATAACCATATGCTTACAAGACAAGGGCTACATGCAGCCGAAATAGGTTTTTATCATCCTATAACAGGAGCGTATATGAATATAGTAGCGCCATTGCCTGAAGATATGGAAAGGTTGTTACAAAATTCCGGTGAAAAGGTAAAGAAATCGGAGGAATTAGCTATTAAGTTAAGAAAGATGATGTGGCATTAGCTGGCGATATTTAATGATAAATAAATATAAACTTGAATTTAAAAACTATTGCGTTAAAATAAAAATGGATAAATTAGTTGAGTTGGGGAAGGGGAAATTTTATGAATTTATTTAATGCAAGTTCTTTAGTTAATGAGGAAGCTATAACAGAAATATTACCTATTATAGATAACCCAGTAGAACTAAGGCAGAAATTAATTGGCTTTAAACAAAAGATTTTACAAACATATAATTTCAAAGTTTATAATTTGCCAAAGGATTTTACGACGACATCATATATAATAGCCTCTAATCATTTAACAGATTCTGATGCGCCACTCATAATGAGTTATTATTATGAGCTTATGCATCAAGTTTTAGAGACTTATCCTCAGTTATTTGTTTTTGCAAAAGAAAATTGCTTCAATGGTGTTTCTATACCTAAAGAATTAACACCTATACTAGAGATGGAAAAAGTTTGTGCAGTTGATCGTACCAGTTCGGGCGGCTCAATTGCAACAATGAGGGAAGCTGAAAGATGGTATTCTCAAGGTGAAAAGCCAAGGCATTTTCTCATATTTGCCCAAGGCACGATTTATGATATCAATAAGGATAAAGCAGAGGATATAGAAAGAGGTGCCTTTTGGCTTGCAAAGGTACTAGGCATTCCTGTTTTACCTGCTTTTATTGAACAAGCTGTTGAAGGGGAAGAAAATCGTTTAATATTTGGACAACCAATAGTTATTCCAAAGGGGTGTCGGGACTTTATGCCTTATAAACAGCTTTGGTTAGAAAGAGTCATTGAAGCAGAAAATGAGCTAGAAACACTTACAGGTATTCCTGCAAGAGAAACTGTGCTTGATGCGGAACATCAAACGCGAAAAAGATTTAATAAAGTAAAGACAATGTGAGTATTAAAAAAATTTATGTGATTTAAACTAGAAAGTATGTATGAAATCTGATATAATGATTAAAGAATAAAATAAATATTAAGCGCGTATAATGGTTCAGCGAAAAACTTTTTTAAGTTTTTCGCTATTTTTTTTGCGCTTATATAGATTTCACATTTATTAGTTATTCATAATCTTTAGCAATGTGAAATCATTAGGAGAAAACAATTTACGTACATGTATATTTCAAATTTGTAGTTGGTTTCTCTATAGTTTTCGTAAAATAAGGAGGAGAAAAAATGGATTTTTACATGAAGTTACCAAGAAATAAGAAGGAGTTTGCATTATTTATGGTTGTGATTTCAATAATCTCAGTGAATATTATTGCGCCACTCATTACGTGTTTTGAAATAGGCTTTCATTTTAGCGTGTGGATGGATGTATTGCGGGTGATACCATTTATTTGGATAAGTGTTATTGTACTTGTACTTCTGACACATAAGCCAGCAGAATACCTAACACATAAAATCATACACAAAGATGATAGTTTTAATGCGCATATGACGATTAACATCTTATGTAATGTATTTTTAATGTCGATTTTCTTAACAGTAATTGGGACATGGATTGGGAGCAGAAGTGTGACATTAGAGCCTATAAGAATGTTCTTTTATAAATGGCCAAGAAACTTTGCTATTGCATTTGCAGTAGAAGCATTAGTAGCACAACCTATTGCAAGGTTTGTGATGTTAAAACTTCATCAAAGACAAGGCCAAGAAGTCTATAATGCTGCAGAGTAGTTAGTGAGTTGTTTTTAAAAAATAATGAGGTAGTGTGAAGTTTATAGTTCACGCTACCTCATTATTTTTTTATAGCGCTACAAAATAATACTTTTGAAAATTGAGAGTCCGTAGTTCATTAGTAAAAAAGGTTAAAGATGTTATAAAATTATATAGTTGTGCTATACTGACAGATATAAAGATAGAAATCCAATATAGGGACATTACAATAGAGATAGGACGTATAGATGAGAATTAATAAATTATTAAGTAACAAAGGAATTTGTTCTAGAAAAAGGGCTAATGAAATCATAGAAGCAGGCAGAGTCATTGTAAATGGCAAGCTTTGCATTAAAGGACAGTGGGTAGAGGAAACAGATGATATATATATAGATGGCACGCCGTTAAAGGCAAAAGAAAAGGTGTATATTATTTTAAATAAACCTGTAGGCATAACTTGCACTGCGGCAGAGGAAGTTAAGGATAACATTATTGAATATGTAGGTTACAAAGATTATATATTTCCCGTAGGGAGGCTCGATAAAGATTCAAGAGGGCTTATACTTATGACTAATGATGGAGATTTAGCAAATGCTATACTTGCATCAGATAATGAACATGAGAAGGAATACATTGTAACTGTTGATAAGCCTTTTGATGAAGCCTTTATAAGTGGCATGTCAAAGGGGGTAGACTTAGGAAAAGAAGTAACGAGGCCTTGTAAAATAGAGGCTATAAGTGAGGATACCTTTAGAATTATATTAACGCAAGGATTAAATAGACAGATTAGACGCATGAGTAAGCATTTTGGGTATGAGGTAATTCGTTTGGAACGTATTAGACTGCTTTGTATTGAGCTAAACGAACTAGCTTATGGCAGTTGGCGCAAACTTACAGAGATAGAGTTAGAAAATTTGAAAAAAACGATTTAAATCTATATGCTGGCGATTAAATTTTCGCGTCGTTATAGTATAATAAAAACGAAGACGGGAAAATAAATGGCCATAAGAAGAGAAATAAAAAGGGGTTTAATAAAGAGGGGAAAGTTATGGCGAATATAGAAGATTATTTAGAATGGCGTGGTGACTTAACATTTAATCAGGCACCATTTAATGAAGTGGATAATTTAATTTTATCTGCACTGTCATATATCGTTTTTGATGGCATTGTGCCAGGGCCAGCTTATAAAGATGTCATTACATTAGAAGAAGCAAGTAAATTGTTTTTTAAGATGTATACGGCGCAGGATCTTGCAGTACAAAATACTTTTACCAGATTAGTGCCTTTTATCTTAAAGAAGGTGGCATATACTGAGCGTTTCAAACATGTAGGCTTATGCAAATATGTAAGTACAATAGATTATAAAGATGAAAAGCAATTTGCAGCACTGCATATTTTGTTAGAGGATGGGAGCACCTATATATCTTATAGAGGAACAGATGATACATTAGTAGGCTGGAAAGAAGATTTAAACATGACCTACATGATGCCTGTGCCATCTCAGATTGAAGCACTAAGATATTTAGAGGAGACTACAAGAAAGAGCAAAAGACCTTTAAGAATAGGTGGACACTCAAAGGGAGGAAATTTAGCAATCTATGCAGCCATTAATTGTGGAGATAAATTAAAAAAGCGCATTATTGAAATTTATAATAATGATGGACCAGGTTTTTATGAAGATGTAATTGAAAGTAAAGGTTATAAAGAGATGTTACATAAAATTAAGACCATTATCCCAGAGTCTTCAATAATTGGTATGCTTTTAGAGCATCAAGAGGAGTATGTGATTGTAAAGAGTAAGAAAAAAGGTATTTTACAGCACGATATTATGAATTGGGAAGTATTAGGGCCAAAGCTTATCTACTTAGAGAGCGTTAGTAAAAATAGTCAGAAGCTTGATCATACGATTAAATCATGGCTTCAGAATACAGAACGTTCTCAAAGAGCACAATTTATAGAAGCATTATTTAGAGCATTAGAGTCTACAGGCGCTAAAACAGTAAGTGAACTAACAGCAGATAAGATAAAAAATATTAATAGTGTATTAAAAACGTGGGGGGCTATGGAAGAGACTACGAAAGAAATGGTCATAAAGACACTTAAAATTATGGCAAGTGAATATTATAAATTATTTTTAAGAGGATAGGCGTTTTTCAGGAGATAAGACTTTTAGAAGGTGGAGGAGAAGTACATGGATTTAAAAGCTTATGCAGTAAAGGACATTATGAATTTAAAGGTTTTAGGAAGAACGACCAAAAGCAGGGAGCCACTTACATTATTTTGGACAGGAAGCGGAATTGAATGTAATGTGAAAGCTTCTGAACTTTGGGTAGAAGTAGAAGCAGATTATGATTGCTATGAGCCTTGGATTAGTGTGGTGATTAATGGGGCTTATATCACACGTAGGATGGTTGAAAGGGGAAAACAGTGGATTTGTCTTTTTCGTAATATGAATCCACAAGTTATAAAAAATGTGAAACTTTTAAAAGAAGTGCAGGCAATGTCTGGTGATGAAAAGCACTGCTTGCAGATTAGCAGATTTAAGACAGATGGAAGCTTTGAACCTGTAGCGGCATATCCTTATAAGCTTGAATTTATAGGGGATAGCATTACATCAGGAGAAGGCGCTATAGGTGCCCTTAAAGAAGAAGATTGGATTTCCATGTGGTTCAGTACTGAAAATAACTATGCTGTTATGACAGCCAATGCATTAAATGCAGATTATCATATTATTTCTCAAAGTGGCTGGGGAGTTCTGACAAGTTGGGATAACAATCCATATGGCGCGTTACCTCTTTATTATGAGAAGGTATGTGGCCTTTTAAAGGGAAAGCAAAATGAACTGATTGGGGCACAAAGGGAATATGACTTTGCAAGCTGGCAGCCAGATGCAGTAATTATTAATTTAGGAACAAATGATAGCGGTGCATTTAATTCGGCGAAGTGGGAAGATGAAAAAACAGGCGAGTCACATAAACAACGTATGAACGAAGACGGTTCATATAATGAAGAAGATTTAAATGCTTTTAAAGAAGCAGTAATAAGTTTCTTGGAGAAACTTAGAAAATATAATCCGAATGCTAGGTTGATATGGGTGTATGGCATGCTAGGTAATCCGTTAGAAACAGCCATTCTTGAGGCGATTCAGCGATATAAGGAAAAAACTGATGATAAGAAAGTAGAATTCCTAGGGCTGCCTGATACCACAAAAGAAACTGTGGGAGCAAGACAGCATCCAGGAGTTAAAGCACATAGAGCAGCTTCCGAAGTTATTATAAAGCGTTTAAAGGAATTACTTATTTAGTTGCATAACAGGAAGTAATAAATCTAGATTAGCAAAGTTAAATGTATATTCGTGGTTTTCTATACCATGGATGATTTCTACAATTTGATCATTATAAGGGGTAGGAATGTGAAGGCGTT
Source organism: Cellulosilyticum sp. (assembly GCF_982396655.1). Taxonomy (NCBI): domain Bacteria; kingdom Bacillati; phylum Bacillota; class Clostridia; order Lachnospirales; family Cellulosilyticaceae; genus Cellulosilyticum; species Cellulosilyticum sp. Next base: position 29,690 of record NZ_CEVXFV010000045.1, read on the forward strand.
TACCATAGGCACAGACAATGCCATTGATGTAATCTACTTCACAGGCCTTCCCCTTTTCTAAGTCCTGAAGCATACTTGCTTTAAGAAGTTTGTGAGGCTTAATGGCAAGACGTATAAGAAGTGAAGTTAAGAGATATTTAGGATAATGGTTAAAATAAAACATTTTTGCCATCTTACCATCTTGCGTTTTCGTAACATCAATGCCAGATGCTCTAGCGATATCAATACATTCTTTGATGATATGTAGGGCGTATTGACGGGATAATTTATTTTCAATAACTTCTCCAAATGTACAGCCTAATACAGCAGAAAGTCCACTACAAGAAGCATTAATTAAAAGTTTATTCCATCTGATAATAAGAATATTTGCAGAAATACTAGTAGGGCACATAAGTTCCAATATTTCTTTTAGTGCTAGAAGTTTATCATCTACACTGCCATTTATACGACCAATCTTAAAAGACATGCTATGGGGCATAGAAGTAAGTTCAGAGACGCCAGGAGCCTGCAAAGTTGCCCCCCAAGAGACTATGCCTCCAATGAGATGAGTCTCCCCAACTATTTCAGCAAGTTCAGGTTCAGGAAGACCGTTCTGAAGTGTACAAAGTACGCCATCTGCTTTAAGTAGAGGTAAAATATCCATGGCAATTTCAGTATTGTGATGTTGCTTAGTGAGTAAAATGATAAAATCATAGCCAGATGTCATTTCTTCAGGTAATAGGGCAGTTACTGGGACACAAAAATGAGTTGTACCGATAACTTTAGCTCCATTTGTATTTAGTGCATTAACATGTTCAGGATTATGATGAATAAGATCCACTGATAAACCACTTTTGGCAAGATAAGCCCCCAGAACAACACCAAGGGAACCAGCTCCATAAATGGCTATTTTCATATCCTTATATTTTTTGATAGTAGGCGTTAAACTGTTAGGATTATTTTTGGTGATAGAAGAAGTACTAGGTGAATCTAATAGTGAAAAGGTATTTACGCTCATGGTTATATCTCCTTTGATTTTGGTAGGATTTTATAAAAACTACAAATTTATTGTATATAATAGATATATTGTAATATCGTCTAAAAACAAAAAAATACTAAATATTTAGACAAGAAATGAGACTGTAACTTGAAGGGAGCGAATATGAAAAAAGTATTGAAACTAATTATATCCAAGATTCCAATGTTTTTATTTTGTGTCTTATTTATAGGTGGATATGGAAAATTGTTCGGAAGTGAAAATAGTACAATAGGTGTTGCACTTTTAACGACATTATTGATTTTCTTAAAAAATGATTTTGGATATAATGCGAAGCAGGCAAGTTTGTCTTTTGTAATACTACTTATTTTAACAGTAGTGGGACCGAAGTTAAGTTTAATCAATCCATTTACCACGTACTATTTGGATTAACTTTGCAGTGCTCTCTTTAACTTATCATCAACAGGAAGAAAGAGAAAGACGTATGAAATACAGATTACCAGCCACTATTATTGGTTGCAGTGTGTTCTTTATTTTATTTGAATATGTCATTCCAGATGCTATGCATGGTGCTGTGGCTGTTTTAACAGGATTTGGCGTGATGTTTATTAATTCATACTTTAGAAAAACAATTGCAAACTCCTTTAGTGCCTTGATATCAGCTATGTTGTTGTATACTACTGGCGGTGCAGTTGTATTTCGTATTTTATCAAATGCAATAGGTGTAGGTGTGGCAATAATAAGCCATCATGCCTTTGAAAAAATATTTGATAGGATTGCGGTAGAAAACAAAGGTGTTATAACTGAGTAAAAATAAAGTTTTAAATTATCTTCTTAATATTTTAGTAGAATCATTGTGAGATATGTTTATTTAATGCTAAAATATAGTTAGATTTAAAATAGACAGACATATTAGGAGGAAGACATGGATAATTTTATTTTTAATGCCTATACAAAAGTTTACTTTGGAAAAGGAATGATTGAAAAATTACCTGAAGCAATTCATCAACATGGGAAAAATGTATTACTTGTATATGGCGGAGGAAGCATTAAGAAAAATGGTATTTATGATACGGCGAAAAGCTTACTTGCCGACTGCAATATTGTAGAATTATCAGGCGTAGACCCTAACCCAAGAATTGAAAGTGTACGAAAAGGTGTAGCACTTTGCCGTGAGCATAATATAGATGTTATCCTTGCTATTGGCGGCGGCAGCGTTATTGACTGCTCAAAAGCTATTGGAGCAGGTTACTACTATGAAGGAGATGCTTGGGATATCGTTGTAGATGCGAGCAAAATTACAGAAGTCCTTCCAATCGTGACAGTACTTACACTTGCCGCAACAGGTTCAGAGATGAATAAGAATGCAGTTATCTCGAATCCAGAACTTAATGAAAAATTAGGCACTGCTTCTATGAAGATGATTCCACAAGCTTCTATTTTAGATCCAGAATATCTTTATACACTTCCAGCTCAACAAACGGCAGCAGGAACAGCAGATATTATGTCTCATATCTTTGAAAACTACTTTAAAAAAGATACAGATACATTTGTACAAAATAAATTTGCAGAGGGCTTATTAGAGACATGTATCAAGTACTGCCCAATTGCTTTAAAAGAGCCAACCAATTATGAAGCAAGAGCAAACCTTATGTGGGCAAGTACATTAGCCCTTAATGGACTCGTAGGAGCAGGTAAAGCAGGTTCATGGACCTGTCATCCAATAGAGCATGAACTTAGTGCTTTCTATGATATTACCCATGGTGTAGGTCTAGCTATTTTAACACCAAGATGGATGCGTTATATTTTAAGTGAGAATACAGTAGATAAATTCGTAGAATACGGTAAGAATGTATGGCACCTCCCAGAAATGGAAGACAAGATGGCATATGCAAATGCAGCCATTGATGCCACGGAAAACTTCTTTAAATCATGCGGCTTACCTATGACACTTTCGGAAGTAGGAATTGATGAAACGCACTTCGAAATCATGGCCGAAAAATCAGTAAGAATCGGCGGCCTCCAAAACGCCTACGTACCACTTGGCAAAGAAGATGTTATAAACATCCTCAAAATGTGCAAATAATAGGTTGTTAAGTAGATTAAGTAGATATTATTTTAATAAGAGTTACTTGAATAGAAAGAGGGTACTAAAACCATTCGTGGTTTCAGCACCCTCTTTTATGGTGTGCCCAGCATGGGCGTAGTCTAACGGGTGAAAGTCCCGAGTGTGG
>NZ_CEVXFV010000046.1:0-32555 GCF_982396655.1 Cellulosilyticum sp.
CAACCCACACTCGGGACTTTCACCCGTTAGACTACGCCCATGCTGGGCACACCATTATAAAAAGCTTAAGACTTTAACTTCTTAAGCTCTTTCTTTTTTACACTTTTATATTCTCTATGATTATTTACTCATCGTTTCAAAACCTTTTTCTTTACACCAAAATTTAAAGCTAAACAAAAAAATTCTGCTCAATTCTACTTAAATGTTTTATACTAAATTTAAGATTCTCTTCTGTCCTTTCTTTTTGCATAACTCCTTGTTTAAAGTGTTTCATAAACTCTTGTAATTCAATCCTAATCTCTTCATAGGTTATCCCTTTTTTTAATCTATCCTCTGTATTTCCACTGGCAATTACACGCAATAGCATCTCAACTTTATCTATTAATATCCTGATATATATCTCTCTATGTTCTTCTACTGCTTCGTCTCCTCTGCCTGTAAACATATCTTCTATTACTACTATTGATTCTCTCACACTCTTTATGCTTCTTTTAATAGAACAAGTTTCTATATAGGTTACATAATCACTTTTTAATTTTATCTCTTCTCCGTCTAGCAAACGAATATATAAAAGCCCACATTCTTCCATGCATACATTTCCCAAGATAACCTTACCCTTACTTAAACTATCTGTACAGTATGGCTGTATAGCAATAGGTAATTTATCTATCAGCCCAATAATCTCAGTAGGTTTTGCTGCATTTATAATTTTCCCATATAGCAATCGTAAACAAATTATAATCATTAAATGCTCAACACCTATTATACCAATTGTTAATATTTTAGATTGTACTGATTCATCTATTAGCATTATTAATCTACTATTTCCACCCATTAAAATTCCACAAATAGCACTGCTTATCTGTATAACCCATATTCCCCTTTGCTTTTCCTCCACACTTAATGAACTCATTTTTATTTTATCTATTTTCAAAAACAAAAATAAAATTGATAATAAAATTAATATATTAATAGCCCACAATACCAGTTCATTCAGTGTACTTCTATCTAATAGTTGATTACATATACTCCATGTTACTAAAACATATATTATATATACTATAAATATTGCTATACTTATTCTACTATTTTTATTTATCTTATTTTCTTCAATCTTACTTGTTACTATGTACTCAATTATAGCCCCTATCATTCCTACTATAGTTATAATATAAAAGATATCATCTGGTTTTATACCATTCCACGCCATTATCCATCATCTCCTTTATTAGATTCTATTATCATAACAAAAAACAACTCATAAATATCTACTACATATTTATGAGTTGTCTCAATAACTTTCTATTTCGCTATATCTGTTCTATACTGCATACCATCAAAACTTACTTTCTGAGCCTCGGCATAAGTTTTTTCTCTTGCTTCTGCTAAAGTATCTGCAAGACTTGTGATAGCTAATACTCTACCGCCATCTGTTTGGATTGTGTCTCCAACTTTTTTAGTACCAGCGTGGAAGAGGTATGTTTCTTCATTTAATATATTAAGACCTGTAATGATATCGCCTTTATGAGAAGACTCTGGATAACCCTTACTTGCTAAGACGAGTGTCATACTTTGTCTTTCATCCCACTCAATGTTCACCTCTGCAAGTGTGCCATCGATGCAAGCATTCATAATTTCTACAAGGTCTGTTTTAAGTCTTGGAAGAACGCTTTGTGTTTCCGGGTCGCCAAAGCGTACGTTGAATTCTAGAACTTCTGGATTTTCACCATCAATCATAAGACCGATGAAGAGAACGCCTTTGAAGTCTAAGTTTTCTTTTTGGAAGCCGTTGATGATTGGTTTTAAGATACGGTTTTCAATATTTGTTTTAACAGCTGGTGTGATAATTGGGTTAGGTGAGAAACCGCCCATACCACCTGTGTTAAGGCCTTTGTCATTATCTAAGGCACGTTTGTAATCTCTAGCTGTTTCCATTGGAACAATTGTTTTACCATCTACAAAACAAAGGAGTGATGCTTCGATGCCTTTGAGGAATTCTTCAAGAACAATCACATCTCCTGCACCTTCAAATTTGCCTGAGAAGATTTCACGAATGCCTTCTTCTGCGTCTTCGTAACTTTCACAAATGAGGACACCTTTACCTGCTGCAAGGCCATCCGCCTTAACAACTACTGGTAAATTAAATGTTTTCATTGCTGCTACACATTCTTCTACTTGCTCTTTTGTGAAGCTTGCATATTTTGCTGTAGGAATATCATTACGCATTAAGAATTCTTTTGTGAAACGTTTGCTACCTTCAAATTCTGCACACATTTTGTTTGGACCAAAAGCTCTAAGGCCTGCTTCATTTAAACGGTCAACAATTCCCATTACTAATGGTACTTCTGGACCTACAATCGTTAAGTCTATCTTTTCATTTTTTGCAAATGCTACTAAGCCATCAATATCACTCGCACTAATAGCTACATTTGTAAAAGCTTCTTCTGTCCCACCGTTTCCTGGTGCTACAAAGATATTTGCTTCTTTGTGAAAACGTTTAACAGTATGGGCAATAGCAGATTCTCTTCCGCCATTTCCGATAACCAAAATTTTCATAGGTGGCTGACTCCCTTCTAACATTTGAATAGCTTCCACGAAAATGTGGTGCTCTATTTGATCTAAAATACGTGCCTGTAAACTTTGTGGTGTATCATCTGGTAAAACTTCAAGTTTTCTTTGAAGAATGATTTTCCCTGTATCCACACCCGCATCAATATAATGTACTGTCGCGCCACTTTCTTTTTCCCCAGCAGCAATGACAGCTTCATGGACATGAATGCCATAGTAGCCCATACCGCCATACTTAGGTAAAAGTGATGGATGGATATTAATGATACGTCCACCATACACGTCAAGAAGTGTTTGATCAAGGATTTTAATATACCCTGCACATACGACAAGGTCTACTTTTGCTTCAAGTAAAATATCTAAAATGCTTTGATTATAACCTGCTTCTTTAGGATCTACAAAGTAATCTGGAATATTATGTTTTCTTGCACGTTCAAGACCATAAGCATCTTTTTTATTTGAAATCACACAAACAACTTTGCTTTGTAACATGCCGTTTTCTGTGGCATCAATGATGCTTTGTAAATTTGTACCACCACCCGATACAAGTACCCCAAGTCTTAATCCTGACATAAAATCACACCCTTATTACCTTCTACGATTTCACCGATTATACTAGCTGGTTCATTAATTTCTTTAAGTGCTGCAAGTACTTTATCTGCATCATTGCTATCTACTACAAGCATCATACCGATTCCCATGTTAAATGTATTGTAGAGCTCATTTACATCAAGACCTGATGTTTCTTCTAAGAATTTATAAACAGCTGGTTTTTGAATAGCTTTTAAATTAATTTTAGCATCTACGCCTTCTGGAAGTGTACGTGGTACATTTTCAATGAAGCCACCACCTGTAATATGTGCAATACCTTTGATTTTAGCTGCTTTTTTAGCTGCTTTTACAGCTTTTACATAAAGTTTAGTTGGTTTAAGTAAAGCTTCACCATATGTTTCACCCAGCTCTTCGCTATATGCATCAAGTTTTACCCCTGATACCTCAACTAATTTTCTAACAAGTGAGTAACCATTGCTATGTACCCCAGTTGAAGGAAGACCAATGATTGTATCTCCTGCTTTAATCGTACTACCATCAATCATCTCGCAGCGGTCTACAATCCCTACTGCAAAACCAGCTACATCATATTCACCATCTGGATAAAAGCCTGGCATTTCAGCAGTTTCACCACCAACAAGTGCACATTCGCTTTCTTTACAGCCATCTGTAATGCCTTTTACAATATTAGCAATATGTTCAGGTGCAATGCGACCTGTTGCAATATAATCTAAGAAGAATAAAGGCTCTGCCCCACCACAAATAATATCATTTACACACATAGCTACTGCATCGATCCCGATTGTATCATGTTTATTCATATCAAAAGCAAGTTTAAGTTTAGTACCTACCCCATCTGTCCCAGATACAAGTACAGGCTCCTTCATTCCAGCAAAAGCACCTAAAGAAAATGCCCCACCAAAGCTTCCGATATCCGTTAAAACACCTGGAATAAATGTTGATTTAACATGCTCCTTCATTTGAGCTACAGCTTCATAACCGCGGTGTACATCCACACCAGCATCTTTATAAGTAATCTTTGTATTAGACATAATCTTCCTCCTTGTTTATAAACACACAAGCAGCCACAAAGCCACAGGCCCCGGGCTGCATATACAAATTTTATATTTCTATTAAATGAACAAAATCTGAATTACCGTTCTATCTAAAAGCCGTTTATCTTACTAATCTACTTAGTAACTTCAAAAATCCACTACCCACCACAAGTCTATTGCTTACTTCAGCCATTTCATTTTACATCCACTTATAAGTAGGCTAGCACTTCTCCAACCAGAAGCACGCCTATCCTACAAGTACAAATAACCAACTTTTATAAGTAGCCTTATTATCTCCATTTCCGCCGCAAGCAGAATCAATTAACTTTTCTCTCATCAGCGCCATCTTTTAGCTTAGATGTGACTGGGAATGCCCAGCGATTTCCCCAGTCACCCCTCCTAAACTAGCCTTCCTAAGCTAGCCTTTTAACATTCAGATGGCGGCGTCCCTATTGGCACTTCCATTGGATATTTTCCATTGAAACAAGCTTTACAAAACTGGCTCTTATGTCCGCAAGCTTCACGAAGTTCTTCTTCTCCTAAATATGTGAGTGAATCTGCACCAAGCCATTCACAAATTTCATCAACTGTTTTTTGTGCCCCAATAAGGAATTCCCTATATGGTGTATCAATTCCGAAATAACATGAATATTGTACAGGTGGTGAAGTAATACATACGTGAACTTCTTTAGCGCCTGCTTTTTTGATCTGCTCTACAATACGTTTACATGTTGTACCTCTTACGATTGAATCGTCAATCATAATCACGCGTTTACCTTCTAAGTTCTGTCTAAGTGGAGAAAGTTTGATTTTAACCGCATTTTCTCTCATCTCTTGTGTTGGCTGAATGAAAGTACGTCCTATGTATCTATTTTTAACAAGTCCTTCTCCGTAAGGAATACCTGATTCTTTTGAATAACCAATAGCTGCTGGAATGCCTGAATCTGGTACTGGCATAACCATATCAGCTTCAATTTTTCTTTGTTTTGCAAGAAGACGTCCTGTATTTACGCGGAAATCATATACGCTATCACCATCAATGACACTATCTGTTCTTGCAAAGTATATAAGTTCAAATACGCAAAGGTGTTTTTGACAGAAGTTGGCTGGTTCAATACTTCTGATACCTTCATCATTGATAACAACAATTTCTCCTGGCTCTACATCTCTTACGAATTCTGCATCGATTACTTCAAGTGCGCAGCTTTCAGAAGCTAATACATAGCCATCTGCAAGTTTACCAATGCAAAGTGGGCGAAGGCCATGTGGATCTCTGATACCAATTAAGTCAGTTCCCGTTGTAAGGACTAAAGCATAAGCTCCTTTTACAAGGCTCATTGTATTTTTAATCCCATTTTCAATTCCTTTATTACTATATCTTGCAATAAGATTTAAAATAGATTCTGTATCTGTTGTACTATGGAAGATTACCCCACTATCCTCAAGAATCTCGCGGATATTTTTAGCATTTACAAGGTTTCCATTATGAGCAAGACCAATGTCACCTTTTTTGTATTTCGCTACAAGTGGTTGTGCATTTCTTACATCCTTGTCACCAGCCGTTGAATAACGTACATGCCCGATTGCAATATTTCCTTGTAATTCATTTAAAGATTTCTCATCAAATATATCAGCTACAAGGCCCATCCCTTTTTTAACTTCAATGTCACCGCTATTATTTACTGCAATGCCAGCACATTCTTGACCTCTGTGCTGAAGGGCAAATAGACCATAATATGCCATGCGTGCTGCATTTTTTTCTTGGCGATAAATTCCAATTACGCCGCACTCTTCATGTAAAGAATCATCTTGTAAAAATTTCATTTGGCGCTCTCCCCTATTTCGTTACTCTTTTAAGCATTTCTTGGTAAACTTCTTCTACACCACCAAGGTCTCTTCTGAAACGGTCTTTATCTAATTTTTTGTTTGTTTCAGCATCCCAAAAACGGCATGTATCAGGAGAAATTTCATCTGCTAAAATAATTTTACCGTCAACGCGTCCAAGTTCGATTTTGAAGTCGATAAGTTTAACACCAATTTTTGAGAAGTATTCTTTTAATAACTCATTGATTTTAAATGTCATTTCTGTCATTGTTTTGAGTTCTTCTGCTGTTGCAATGCCAAGTGCTAAGATATGATAGTCATTAATCATTGGATCACCAAGTGCATCATCTTTTAAACAGAATTCAATTGTAGGATTTTTAAGCACTGTTCCTTCTTCTACCCCAAAACGTTTTGAGAAAGAGCCAGCTGCTACATTACGAACAATCACTTCAAGAGGTACGATTTCTACAGCTTTTACAACTGTTTCTCTATCATTAAGCTCTTCTACAAAATGTGTTTCAATCCCATGCTCAGCAAGCATTTGACACATAATATTGCTCATACGGTTATTAACAACACCTTTACCTACGATAGTTCCTTTTTTCTCGCCATTGAAAGCTGTTGCATCATCTTTATAACTTACTACATAGTATTTAGGATCTTCTGTTCTATAAACCTTTTTTGCTTTACCTTCATATAATAATTCTGTTTTTTCCATGACAATTCCCTCCATAAACATTAGCTTTATTTAAAATGATTTGTTTGCTTATTTAAATCTACATAAACTTACTGCTAACTGCTGCATCTTTAGCGGCTACTTTTTCTGCCATCTCTACTTTATAAGCTTGAAGCTTCGCTTTAAGCTCAGGATTGCTAAGTGCTAACATTTGTACTGCTAAAATTCCTGCATTTTCTGCCCCATCGATAGCAACAGTTGCTACTGGAATACCTGGTGGCATTTGTACGATTGAAAGTAATGAATCAAGTCCATCAAGTGTACTTGACTTGATTGGCAGACCAATCACTGGAAGTGTTGTATAAGCTGCAATAACGCCGCCAAGATGCGCTGCTTTACCAGCTGCCGCAATAATAACTCCCACGCCTCTTTCTTCTGCTGTTTTTGCAAATTCTTCAGCCGCCTGAGGTGTGCGGTGTGCAGAAATAACGCGAACTTCTACATCTACACCAAACTTTTTAACCATGTTTACGCCTTTTTCTACTACTGGAAGATCTGAGTCACTTCCCATCACAAATGCTATTTTCATAAGAGCCTCCCTTGTGTTAGAAGATAGGGCAGTGCACTATTCTTCTAACACGCTTTTACTAATCTTAATCTATTATTTAAAGTAGTTAACACCTGACTCGAAGATTTTTTGATCCTTAAGACCAGGAATATTTTTATGAACAAAGCTTCCAATACGCTCACTATGTCCCATCTTACCAATGATTCGGCCATCAGCAGATACAATCCCTTCGATATTATGCATACTACCATTTACATTCACGTTACCATCACTGCTTACAAAACCATTTTCATCAACATATTGGCTAAATACTTGCCCTTTAGCAATAAGTTCTTGAAGTATACTTTCTGGTGCTACGAAACGGCCTTCACCATGTGATAAAGGAATTTCATACATCTCACCAAGATTTACACCATTAAGCCATGGTGACGCAACACTTGTAATCTTCGTTTTTGCCATAAGTGAAATATGTTTACCGATTGTATTGTAAGTAAGTGTTGGACAGTTTGCATCCATTTCTTGAATTTCACCATATGGTAATAACCCCAGTTTAACGAGAACTTGGAATCCGTTACAAATACCAAGCATTAAACCATCTTGTGTATATAAATGTTCATGAATTGCTGCTTTTAATTTTTCACTTCTAAATACTGAAGCAATGAATTTACCACTACCATCTGGTTCATCCCCCGCTGAGAATCCACCTGGGAATGCAATGATTTGTGCATTACAAATGCCTTTATATAATCTTTCAATAGAATCTTCAATGTCACTATTTGTACGGTTTACGAAGAGAACTTCATTCACCTTTGCACCAGCTTTTTCAAAAGCACGTCTTGTATCACCTTCACAGTTTGTACCTGGGAATACTGGAATCATAACCTCTGGTTTAGCAATTTTATTTTGCGCAATATATATTTTGCGTTCACCCTTAAAGGTTGCATCTATTGCTTTGTCTTCGCAGTCTACTTTTGGTACAAATACTTTTTCTACTACTGAAAGCATTGTGCTTGTTACTTCTTCTAAGCTTACTGAAATGCCATTGATTGTAAGTGCTTTTTCTGCAACTGTTTCACCAATCACTTCATAAATATCACTTTCAAGTGTATTTGCCACTTCTGTTGAAACTTCAAGGATAAGGTCACCATAGTTTGCTTCAAATGGTGCTATTTCACTTGTTAAATTTACATTTGCTCCAATTTCATTACCAATTGCCATTTGACTAAGTGCTGCTACGATGCCGCCTTTACCAATTGCATAACTACTTTTTACTTTGCCGGCTTTAACAAGTTCATATACACTTGTATAAGCTTTGTGCATTTGTGAGAAGTCTGGCATAAATTTATTATCTTTAGGAATAGCTACATAAACTAATTTGCTACCTACTTCTTTTAAGCTACCGCTTACACAGTCTTTTGCATCTCCTACATTACATGTGAATGAAATAAGTGTTGGCGGTACGCTGATATTTTCAAATGTCCCTGACATACTGTCTTTTCCACCGATTGCTGCAAGACCAAGTTCTTTTTGTGCTGTGAGTGCCCCTAAAAGTGCTGCTACTGGTTTACCCCAACTTACTTCATTTTCACCAAGTCTTTCGAAGTATTCTTGGAATGAAAGATATGTTTTTGTATAATCGGCACCAAGTGCTACAAGTTTTGCAATACTTTCAACTACTGCATACATTGCACCATGGAATGGTGATTTTTCTGAAAGGTATGGATCAAAACCATGTGTCATATACGTTGCAGCTGTTGTTTCACCTTCAAGTACTGGAATCTTAGCTACCATACCCACTTCTTTTGTAAGTTGTTTTTTCCCACCATATGGCATAAGTACTGAAGCTGCACCGATTGTACCATCAAACTGCATACCTAAACCTTTTTGAAGTCCTACATTTAAGTCCTTTAAGTTTGCTAAAATGCTTTCTTTAGATAAGGCGATGCTTTCTACCTCTAAAGTAGGTGCTACAACTTTTGCCACTCTTCTTTGTGTCACACCTGCACTATCTAGGAAGCTTCTATCAATATGAACAACTTCTTTACCTCTCCAAGTCATTACAAGCTGCTCTTCGGAAGTCACTTCTGCTACACATACTGCATTTAAGTTTTCTTTGTTTGCAAGGGCAATCATTTCTTCTAAATCTTCTTTAGCAATAGCAATTGCCATACGTTCTTGTGATTCAGAGATTGCAAGTTCTGTCGCATCAAGTCCCATATATTTAACAGGTACTGTATCAAGATTAATGCGAAGTCCTTTTGCAATTTCACCGATGGCAACACATACACCACCCGCACCAAAGTCATTACAACGTTTAATGCGTTTTGAGAACTCTGGATTTCTAAATAATCTTTGAAGCTTTCTTTCTTCTACTGGATTCCCTTTTTGTACTTCAGAGCCACATGTTTGAAGTGATTCTTCTGTATGTTCTTTAGATGAACCTGTTGCGCCACCGCAGCCGTCACGGCCCGTTGCTCCACCTAAAAGAACGATTACATCACCAGCTATTGGTTCTTCACGTTTTACGCTAGATTTCTTAACGGCACCTACTACTGCACCTACCTCTAAGCGTTTTGCTTTATAACCTTCATGGTAATATTCTTTAACTTCACCAGTTGCAAGTCCGATTTGGTTACCATATGAACTATAACCATTTGCAGCTGTTTTAGTAATAACACGTTGAGGAAGTTTTCCTGGAATTGTATTTTCAATAGCCTCATTAGGATCTGCTGCACCTGTTACACGCATTGCTTGATACACATAGCTTCGTCCTGAAAGTGGATCACGAATAGCTCCGCCAAGGCAAGTTGCTGCACCACCAAATGGCTCAATTTCTGTAGGGTGATTATGTGTTTCATTTTTAAAGAGAATGAGGTATTCTTCTTTTTTGCCATCTACATCAATAGCTTCTTCGATTGTACATGCATTAATTTCTTCTGATTCAACAAGTTCTTTAAGTTTGCCTTGCTCTTTTAAATATTTCACAATGACTGTTGCCATATCCATAAGGCATACTTTCTTATGTGTACGTCCAAGTTCTTCACGCATGCCATAGTATGTTTCAAGAGCCTCTTTGATAGGTGCTGCAAATTCGCCTTCTTCAATTTCAATATCTGTAAGCTCTGTCATAAATGTTGTATGTCTACAGTGATCTGACCAATATGTATCTACCACTTTTAATTCGGTGTAACTTGGATTTCTATTTTCACCTTTGAAGTAGTTTTGGAAATAAGTTAAATCTTCAAGGCTCATTGCAAGGCCTTCTTTTTTTCTAAAAGCTTCTAAAGCATCTTGTGTCATATCCACGAATCCTTCAAGCACTTTGACATCTTCTGGCACTGGATAAGTCATATCTAAGCTTTCTACTTTTTCAAGACTTACTTCTTCTGACTCCACCGGATTGATTACACTTTTCTTAATCTTTTCTTTTTCAGCTTCTGTAAGTTTTCCATTAATTATATAAACTTTCGCTGTTTTAACAACAGGATTAAGTGTACTGTCAATTGTGCGAATACATTGTACACATGAATCAGCTCTTTGATCATATTGCCCTCTTAAAAAACTTACAGCAAAAGTAAAGTCTCCATATCCTTCTAAATCTTCTTCAAATAAAACATCTGATTGTGGTTCAGAGAAAATAGTATTTAATGCTTTCTTATAAGCTTCTTCGCTTACATGCTCCATATCATAACGATTAAGGATGCGAATGCTCTCTACATTTTCAATATGTAAGAACTCTTCTAACTCCTTCTTCATACGTTTAACTTCTACATCAAAACCTTTTCTCTTTTCTACATAGACTCTGAAAACACTCATCGTGGTTCCCCTTTCATAAGTATTACCTGTTTTAACTAATCTAAGATTAACACAATCGGTATATATCGTCAATAAAAATTCGAACATTATTTTTTCAGATTTTAATATAGTTCGATTATTTTAGGATTTTGTGTTTAAATACCCTATTTTTTATGGTTATTTACTATTTTTACCTTTTATTTTTAGCTGACAAGCCATTTTTACCGAACATTATATGTAAACCCACCTTTTATCAGACATAAACATTCGATATATTTATCTAATTTTTATATAAAATAACTATTTTTTTACCCCAAAAACAAAAAAAGATGGCACTTTTTGTTCTCAGTGTCATCTTTCAACTCAAACTATTCATCATTTTAGCTCTTCACTTTTCACGCTTTATTTTTCATGCTTTATTTTTCATGCTTTATCTTTCATGCTTTATTTCTTACACTTTACCTTTTATGCTTTACCTCTCCATCTCACTCTTTATCCATCATTCCCTTAAGCTTCTTCAGTATCCGCTTCTCAATCCTAGAAACCTGTACCTGTGAAATATTAAGCTGAGTGGCAATTTCCGTCTGCGTACGGTCTTCAAAATATCTGAGTGTAATGATTTCTCTTTCTATAGGAAGTAGCTTCTCAATGAGTTCTTTCAAAACCATCTTATCTACAATGCTACCTTGCTCCGATGGTGCCTCATTAATTTTATCTGACAAGGTAATAGGTTTTCCATCACCTTGATAAATGACAGCATTCAAGGACTCAATCTCTGCATTTGACTCTAAGGCTAAGGCCACTTCTTCCACTTCTAGGTCTAATCCTGCTGCAATTTCACTAATAGTTGGTTCTCTATTATACTCTTTTATAAGTTCTTCTTTAATGACCCTTACCTTATAGGCTGTCTCCTTCAAAGAACGACTTACCTTAATCATGCCATCGTCTCTTAAAAAGCGTTTAATTTCCCCTACAATCATAGGTACTGCATATGTTGAAAACTTTACATTAAAGCTTAGGTCAAACTTTTCAATACTTTTTAGAAGTCCTATGCTCCCAATTTGAAATAAGTCTTCCATGTCATAACCACGATTATTAAACCTACGTACTAAACTCCAAACAAGGCCCATATTTTCTTGGACAAGTATTTCTCTTGCACCATCATCACCTTTTTGTGCTCTTTTGATTAATTCAAGGGTATGATCCATTTCTCCCACCTTCTCTCTCGGTTTCTCCCCTATTTACCCAAGAGATCTTTTCATTTTTACGCTAGTTCCCTCGCCTACTTTGGATTCTACAAACACCTCATCCATCATAGATTGCATCACAGTAAATCCAAGTCCTGCACGTTCTTCCTCTTCTGACGTGGTATAAAGCGCCGTCATAGCTTCTTCTATATTAGGAATCCCTTTCCCTTTATCAATAATTTCTACGCTGACATTCTTCCCTTCATAAGCGCATTTCACAACAATCTTTCCTTCACTATTCCCCTCATAACCATGGATAATACTATTTGTAACCGCTTCAGAAACAGCCATCTTAATATCATATAGTGTTTCTACAGTTGGGTCTAATTGTGAAAAGAAAGCAGACACAGCTGTACGTGCAAAAGCTT
Organism: Cellulosilyticum sp.; assembly: GCF_982396655.1. Lineage (NCBI taxonomy): Bacteria > Bacillati > Bacillota > Clostridia > Lachnospirales > Cellulosilyticaceae > Cellulosilyticum > Cellulosilyticum sp. The sequence continues at coordinate 12,654 of NZ_CEVXFV010000046.1, forward strand.
CATTGATTGACCTACTTAAAAATTGTATCTCCATTTCATTTTTCTTTAGCATTTATATTTATCCCCCTTGCTTTAACTTAAGTTAAGTCATTCAGTGCTTGTACTTTATTTTTATACACGCGCACCACCTTATATATCCCAGACATATTTAATAAGCGTTCTACCTTAGGTGATACATTATAGAGCGCTACTCGTCCACCTAATAATGCGGCACTTTTAACCCGCCCCATTAAGAGCCCAATGCCAGAGCTATCCATAAACTCTACATTCTCAAAGTCAAAGGCCATATTTTTATACGACCCCTTACTATATGCTCTCTCTATATCTTCTTTTACATCCTTGCATGTATGATGGTCTATCTCTCCACCTATGCATACAATGAGCGTTTTATCATGTGTATAATATTCTACGTTCAAAGAGTTCTCCCTCCTTATATTCTCACAACTTACTTTATTTGTATATTTTGAATATAATAAGAATATCTCTTTTTCTAATATTTGTCAATAATTTTCCATAATTTTACTATAATTTTCTAACCTTGACTTTTTATTTCATTTAAGCGCTCTTCTGACCAAAGTGCTTCTGTAGTATTAGGATAATTATCAATCACCTCATTAAAATACATCATGGCTTTCTCATCATTTTCTAAACCTTGTTCGCTGCATCCTAAATAATATAAAATACGTTTTTTATTTTGTTCATTTGAAGCATACAGTAGAGCTGTTTCTAAACTCATTTTAGCTTCACTAAATGCACCACTCTGTAAAAGACTATATCCCTTGTTACATAAATTACTGCTTGCATAATTATAAGCGCTGTCCCTAAGCTGTATGTAATTTGCATTCTCTTCTTCAGACAAGTACTTTGGGGCGATATTATAGAGTATTTCAGCAGCGCCCTCATAATCCCCCTTTGCAATTAAATCCTCGCTTTGCAGCAACTTCTCTTGCTGATTCTTTTTCCCCATTGTTTCTTCATAAGCTGTTTTATCTGATTTTAACTTATCATTTTCAGCTTGCAACTTGCTAATGTCTTCTTCATGCTCTAGTTTTAAAGTATCCATGGCTGTACTTATGGCTTCCTTCTCATTTTGAAGACGTGCAGCCTGTTCTTTATACGCGGATATCTTAGAAGGTGTCACAAGATTACTTTCTGCAATCCACATGCATAACACACCCATTAAAAAATATAATGTATAACGTAAAAATAAGTTATTACGTTCTAATATAGGTGCTTTATTTACTGGCCTCTCTGCTCCTCCCGCAACCGCATATTCTTGTTCATAAGACTGGATATTGTCAAGGCCCTCATGTTTAAGTCGTTCCAAGTATTCTAATGCCTTCGTATGGTCACGGTCAATCTTCAAGGCCTCCCTTAACTGTTCATGCGCTTTTCTTAACTTATTCGTCTGAATATAACATAGTGCCAGTAAAACTCTTGCTTCTATAAACTTAGGATTAATACTTACAGCTTTTTTCAACCTGATAATGGCTACATCTTCATTTCCCTGTTTCAAGTATTTAAGGGCTTTATTATAAAGACTACTTGAATCATTATATGTTTCTAATACCTTAGGATTACTTTGAACCTTATTAATATATTCTGTCGCTATATTATCTTCTTTTTCTAGTGCACTGCTCACAATCCACGCTTTAAGCCCTAATGCTACTTCTCCTATTTCACAATAAATAAGGCCAAGCAAATTTCTTGCCGCTATATTATATTTATTAAAACAAATTGCCTTTTCTAATAATTTTTTAGCTGTTGTAAGCTTTCTCTGCTTTGCTGCCGCATAGGCCTTGGTATAATAGTCATCACTTTTAAAATAGCATTTTTTAACCCATGCCACTTCACTTTGACAGGTAGTACATTGGTCCTCATAGCTTAATACACTTCCACAATAAGGGCACAGCTGCTCCATGTCTTATCCCTCTTTTCTCATATTATACTTATCTTGCATTATATCTCTTTGAAAACTTTTAAATATATCTATCATATCTTCTAGCGTATCACGCGCTATTTCTTCTTCTATTTGATTCGTCTTAAGCATCGGTTTAAACTTTTCTAGCTCTTTATCAAAATCCAGCATCTTCTTCTATCCTCCTGTTGTTTTCTAAATTTACACTCTTTTTACTTTCTTATTCCATAGTACAATGCCAAACTTAGATTATCAATATATATTCTGTATTACTTGACACTTTTCAAAAAAGAAGGTACCCTAATTATCATATATAACAATGAAACAACAGAAAGAGGTGGCTATTTTGGCTGAAAAAATAGATGATTGTTCTTGCACAATTATTCATGAAGATCTTGTAAAAAAAGCCTCTGAGGCCATGCTTACTAGCGACGTAGCATCTAGCCTTGCTGAGCTTTTTAAAATCTTCGGGGACCCAACACGTGTTAAACTTCTTAGTGCCCTAGGTGCATCTGAAATGTGTGTATGTGACTTAGCCGCTTGTTTAGGTATGACACACTCAGCAATTTCACACCAATTACGTGTACTCAAGGCTTATAATCTTGTAAAACCACGTAAAGAAGGAAAGATTGTCTATTATTCATTAGCAGACTCTCACGTTAATGCCATTCTTTATACAGGCCTTGAGCATATCAATGAATAAATTCACTCCAAAGTTTTTAAATCTAAAAGGAGTCTTTAGCAAATCATTTATAATTTGCTAAAGACTCCTTTTTAACGCTATCCACACTAAATTTGCTGCGCAATATACTCCAAAATAGGCACAGCTACATTAATTCCTGTACATGCCTTAATCCCCTTAATATGTGCATTGGAATTAACCTCACATAAAATAGGTTCATTATGCTCACCAAACAATAAATCTACCCCTGCAAAATCTATGCCTAAAATTTCACATACCTGAGTTGCCATTTGAACAAAGGCTTCTGGTGGATTAAATGGTCTCGCCCCACCACCTTGTGCAATATTGGCTCTAAAATCATTTTCTGAAAAACGTTCCATACATGCAACAACCTTACCGCCAACTACATTTAAACGCACATCTCTTCCTTTGCTGCTCTTAATATATTGCTGATAAATATGTGGCCTTGCCTTAAGTTTTTGACGAATAGTTATCAGCTCGTCTCTCCCCCTCGCTAAGTAAACCTGTTCTCCAAAAGAACCAAAACTCTCTTTCACAACCATAGGGTAACCTAATTCATGCTCTAAACTTTCTAAATACGCCTCACTACTTGCCTGCTCACCATGAAAAATATAAGGTGCAATAATGGTCTTTGGCATGGCAATATGGTACCCTGCTAATTTTTGAAAAGTTAATGACTTATCATCACAAGTAGCAATCACTTCACTCCTATTAAAAAGCCTTAACCCCATAGCCTCTAATTGCTGTGCTAAACGAATATCCTTGTCCAAAAATAATACAAAGTCTGGTTGCTTTTCTACGCGTATGCCCCTTATAAATAATTCACCATTTATAACGCCTATTACAATTTCATCATTATAAAGGTGTCTCAAACTAACGCCTACTTCTTCAGCTGCTTCCGTATACATTTTGCACATTTCTTTAAACTGCGGCGTCTTTAAGCTCCCATTTGTAATCATCCAACCTATTTTTTTCATCTCTTGACTAATCCTTTCTAAAATCATTTACACGCTTCTATCTTATACTTCTATCTTAACTTCTATCTTATGCTTCTAAATTTCACCTCTATAAGACTTCATTATTCATTATGTTTTAACACCGTGAAACCATTATATTATGACATATATAGGGGCATATAGCTACGCTTCTCCTCCCTACTGGCATTTCACCCTAATCACTAACTTCCTTTCCTCAGTAGAATAACCCTATAAATCACAATACCAGCAGGGGAGTTATTCCCTACTGGCATCTGAAACAACTTGCTATTACTTCCCATTTGGGGAATCTCCTTCTCGTAGATCTATTTTTTCACTCAACTCATCAATTAAAGATTTTCCATCACTTCTTATAATCTCCTTGAGTGCTTCATAAATCATTTTCTTCTGTTCGTCTTTTTCTTCTTCCGATGGTATAATAGGTTTATTTTTCTTATGAATTGCAATAATTAGTAAAAAGAATAGTGTAATACAGCTGGTGATAATTATTATTTGCATTAATGTTCCCACAGCATTCCTCCCTCTCATCTTTACTACCATATTATTCATAAATCCTTGTCCCCATGACATTTATTTAAACGCAATATATTATTTATTTAAACATAAAAGGAGGTCTCTTAAAACCTCCTTTTATGTTTATTTCATATATTCTACTAATTTTTTAAATACTGGATGCTCATTATCTGATTCTAATGCTGTTTCAAAATCTTCACTTGCGCCTTCTTGATCACCTAAATGAAGTCTTACAATGCCACGTTCAGCTATAGCATTCATATCTTGTGGTCTGCATGATAAATAGTACTCATATTTTTCAAGACTTCTTTCATACTGTTTTGTAAGTCCATATAAAAGCCCTAAGCAATAATGTGCAAGTTCATTCTCCTCTTCAAGTTCAATAACCTTTTCATAAGCCTTAATCGCTTCATCATACATTTTTAAACTTAAGAAAATACTGCCTTTACACTCATAACCTACTGAAAGTTCTGGCTCTACATCAATTGCTTTATTAAAACAACGAATTGCCTTGCCATATAAATCTTTTGCCAAAAATTCATCAGCTTTTGCAAAATACATCTCATATTCTGGGAAGTTTAAAACAGATTTCCCTTCAAGGTCTTTACGCGGGAAGATATAATTCATTTGGTCTCCTGCGTAGTTATAAATATACATTCCAAGGTCACGCATCACATTTTCATCTGTTTCAATAAATGCACCTTGTGTTTCTTTAACATCTAAAAGTCTAAGTTCCATAGGTAGTAATAAACTTTCTTCTGCCTTTGCCACGATGCTATATGTAAAAATAGTACGTTCGCTATCTAAAGAAAGATAGCTTTGTGGTTTACGGTAAACAGTGGCATTTTTATACCAACCAATTACTTTGTTTTCTGATTCACGATTTTGAGCTGTCCATATTACTGTAACGCCTTCTACCTTTTCATCCTCTTGACTTACACCTTCAAATTTTTCAAGCGCTACTTCTTCAAAACCTTCTTGAAAACCATAGTATAAACCATTCACATTTTGGAAATTATAACCGCTAGGTGGTGTTAACTTTTCTTCATCACCTTCACCTACATAATATTTCATCCAAGGCACATTAACTATCATTAATTTCATAAATCGTACTCCTTTTTATTACTAATACATTTATTATAACATTTTTATCTAATTTTCCAAAGACTAAATAATAGGTTTAAAAATCACATATATTTTATAAAAGTATAGAGAAACTAGCTAAATGCTATGAATAATTAAACTTTATAAATGTGAAATCTATATAGAGAAAACAACTAAAACCTTAAAATGTACCTATAGGTAAATTGGTTTCTCCCAATGATTTCACATGACTCAAAACATGAATAATTAAACTTTATAAATGTGAAATCTATAGTAAAATAAATTGTGGTATTGTCGATAACTTATAACAAGAGGAAAAATGGCATAAAACCAAGCTAAATGTACATCGATAAATTACAAGTTGTAGTGTTAAGTTCTAAGTATTTAAGAAGCTGCTATTCAAAGAAGCTGCTTACAACTGGAATTCTAGGAGGCATATATTATGGAAAAGGTCATTATTAGGAATGAGTTAAAAAGCGATTATAGAGAGGTAGAAGAATTAACAAGAGAGGCATTTTGGAATTTATATACGCCTGGATGTAATGAACACTATTTACTCCATGTCTTGCGTCAACATGAAGACTATATTCCAGAGTTAGATTTTGTGGCGGAAGTAGATGGAAAAATAGTCGGTAATATAATTTATTCAAAAGCAAAACTAATAGACGAAAAAGGTTATGAAAAAAGCATATTATCATTTGGACCGCTTAGTGTTTTACCAGCATATCAGAGAATGGGAATAGGAAAGTCATTATTAGAGCATTCATTTGAGAAAGCTTTAGAAATGGGATATGATACAATCGTTATCTTCGGTCATCCAGGTAATTATATCGCAAGGGGCTTTAAAAGTTGTAAAAAATATAATATTTGCGTAGGAGATAACTATTTCCCTACGGCAATGCTCGTAAAAGAGTTAAAACCTTTCAATATGGATGGCAGAAAGTGGACTTTTTATGAAAGTCCTGCCTTTGAAATTAACGAAAAGGATGCAGATGAATTTGATCAATCATTTGCCCCAAAAGAAAAAGCATATAAAGTAAGCCAAGAAGAATTTTATATTTATAGTCATTCATCAATTAAGTAATCTAAAAATACCTTCTGTTAAGCACTAAATGCTGACAGAAGGTATTTTTTATTATGCTATAAGTGTTTGTAGCATATAAAGAATAAACACAAAGCTAAAATTAATAGCAGAAAACCTCACAACATACCCCTTCACTTTTTCTGGATTGTGTTTCTTAAACTCACTAAACGTAATCAAAGAAGCCAGTGAAGCAATCAGCGTTCCACATCCTCCAATATTTACAGCTGGCAGTAAACTTGCATAATCATTTGTAAAATGTGAAAGTAATACGGCACTTGGTACATTACTAATAAACTGGCAAGATAAAATGCCAAATAATAATGTATTTTTAGGAAGCAGATATTCAAAGAAACTGCTTACAGCTGGAATCCTCGCCATATTCCCACTAAACACAAAGAATACACAAAAGGTTGCAAGTAATGGGTAATTCACTTCCTTAATGGCATCTCTATCCAAAAGAAACAATGCTAATGTAATAAGAAGCGTTCCTAAACCGTAAGGTACAATTCTAAAAACAATTAAAATACTTGCTAAAAACAACATCGCATAAATCCAAGTGCGTCTCTTATCAAGTCTATAATGCGTACCCTTTTTTAACGTTAATGGCGTAGGCTTTACAAACAAGCAACACATAACAATGAGTACTGTTGCTGCAAGAAAACTTGGCAGCATAATCTTTATAAATTCCATCGTATCAATATTATAATACGAATAAAGATACAGATTCTGAGGATTCCCAAATGGCGTTACCATCCCCCCTAAATTAGCTGCAATATTTTGCATAATAAATGTAAATGCCATAGCTTTCTTATTATCTGTACTACTTAAAACATAAAAGCCTAATGGTAAAAATGTCAATAATGCCATGTCATTTGCAAGTAACATAGAGCCAAAGAACGTAATAAATACTAGGCCTAATGTAGCATTTCTTAAATTATGTAGTCTTAATACTATATTCTTACTTAAAATTTCAAACACATGAATATGGGCAAAGGCATTAACTACTGCTAATGTACAAAATAGTGTTGCAAGTGTCCTCATATTAAAATAACCTAAATAGGTATAATCAATCGGCACTAACATACACGTTACAATAGTTGCAAGTGTCGCTATGGTTAATACAGGCTGACGCTTCATAGCCTTTATAAACTTTGTTAATAATTTATTAAAATTTCGTCTTCTTATTATAGGTTGTGTTGCCGTATCTCCTAAACTTTTTTCTTCTATATACGAATGCTCCACCATATTTAACCTCTTTCTTATGTTTTTCTCTAATCATTTTCATCCTTTTTATTTTACCTATTTATAAGTTTTTGTAAAATATTTTTAAACAATATTTCTAAGCATTTTTATGCTTTATCATAATTTAATATATTTAACTTAAACCTTTTAACTTACTAACTACATACAAGCTGGAAATATTTCCTTGACTATCATAGCCTGTAGCTATAATAAAACATTTTTTCATATCCCCGTTCTTATTTTTACATTTTCTTAATTTTGTATTGTATATTAAAATTTATTTGCTTATTATTATTTTAATAGAATTTTGCCATTATAAATTCAATAATTTTCTGTTTATTTTTTATCAAAATAAAGTTATAATAATACATAGATGGACAAATAATAAATATTATTTGTTTAAACACATATAAAATGGAGGGCATATTTTATGTTAGTTTCAGCTAAAGACATGTTAAACAAAGCTAGAGAAGGAAAATACGCTGTTGGTCAATTCAACATCAATAACTTAGAATGGACAAAAGCTATTCTTTTAACAGCTCAAGAAAACAACTCACCAGTTATCTTAGGTGTATCTGAAGGTGCTGGTAAATACATGTGTGGTTACAAAACAATCGTTGGTATGGTAAATGGTATGATTGAAGAATTAAACATTACTGTTCCAGTTGCATTACATTTAGACCACGGTTCATATGAAGGTGCATTAAAATGTATCGAAGCTGGTTTCTCATCAGTTATGTTCGATGGGTCTCACTACTCAATCGAAGAAAACATTGCAAAAACAACAGAACTTGTTAAACTTACAAGTGAAAAAGGTATCTCTTTAGAAGCAGAAGTTGGTTCAATCGGTGGAGAAGAAGATGGTGTTGTTGGTGCTGGTGAAATCGCAGATGCACAAGAATGTAAACAAATTGCTGATTTAGGTGTAACAATGCTTGCAGCTGGTATCGGTAATATCCACGGTCAATACCCAGAAAACTGGAAAGGTTTAGCTTTCGATGCTCTTGAAGAAATCAACGAAGCTACAGGAACAACTCCACTTGTTCTTCACGGTGGTACAGGTATTCCAGAAGAAATGATCAAAAAAGCTATCTCTTTAGGTGTTGCTAAAATCAACGTTAACACAGAATGTCAATTATCATTCGCAGCTGCTACACGTGAATACATCGAAGCAGGTAAAGATTTACAAGGTAAAGGTTTCGACCCACGTAAATTATTAGCTCCAGGTTTCGAAGCTATCAAAGCTACAGTTAAAGAAAAAATGGAATTATTCGGTTCAATCGGACAAGCTTAATTATCACTTTTCTATTTCATAAAAAAGGTCATTGCATAATAATGCAATGACCTTTTTTATGGACTCATTTCTACCATATAATGTTAGACTATGTATGGTTTTTATTATAACGCCTTTCTTTTAAATATTTCTAATTACATCTTGAGTTTTCTAACTAATCTTTTAAATTATTTATTTTAATATATTTAAACTTCACTTTACATTGACACGCTTCTGAATACATGTATATAATGTAGACGTATTAAGTATATTATGTTAATTGGGAGGATAATTATATGAATACAAAATCAAAATTTCTCAGCTTATTTTTAATAGCGGGACTTGCAATTGCACCAATATCAGCACAAACTATCTCAGAAAATATTAATCTACATCCTAGTATCTCTAACTTAAATCAAGCTAAATCAACTGCTACACTTGAAAAGCAAAGTCTTCAGACATCTGAGTTAGAAAGTTTCAATTATTTACTCTATACACCTAAAAATGCTACTGCCAACATGCCTTTAATCATATATCTTCATGGCGGTAGTGGAAAAGGTGAGGATTTAGATTTACTTACAGGTACTGATGGTTTTCCACAATATGTTCAAGATGGTGTTCTAGAAAATATACCAGCTTATATTGTGATGCCACAACTTCCATCAACTCAAAAGGGATGGACGGATATTTCTGTTTCTCTTAAAGAGTTAATTGATTATACATGTAATACATACAACATTGATACTAATAAAATTAGCTTAACTGGTCATAGTATGGGCGGTACTGGTGTTTGGGGAACAGCACTCGCTTATCCAGATTTATTTTCTTGTATTGCGCCATTAAGTGGTAGTATTAGAATAAATCGTGATAATATCAACATACTATCTACTCTTCCAGTCTGGGCATTTGTAGGATCAGATGATACCATTGTTGAGCCTACATCATCTATCAATATTATAGAAATTTTAAATCAAAAAGGCAGTAATGCTCAGGTAACAGTATTTGATGGCGCAACTCATTTTGACGTGCCACAACTTACTTATTTAGATGAAAATATTAACTTAGTAAGCTGGTTAATTTCTCATAGCAAATAAACAAGCTTTTCTGTCTTATTCATTTTAGAAATAAACATGCAAGTAGCACTCAGCAAGCATTTTAGATTTGCTGAGTGCTACTGTATTTATCTATCCTTGAGTGATGGAAGTAAATTTCTTACCGTACTTACCTTCTCTTTTGTAATAGTCGCCATAGCAAAGGTTTCATCCGTTTCATTAGCCTCTTGAAGCATCGTTCCCCATGGGTCTATAATACAGCTTCTGCCATGAAACCAGAAGGTGGCATTTTTGCCTACACGATTTGAAGCTATGACATAAAGCTGATTTTCTATGGCACGCGCCTTAAGCAATGTTTTCCAATGTTCTACCCGTGGAAATGGAAAGGCTGAAACTACAGCTAGCGCTTCACAACCTTTATCTATATATCTTCGTCCTAACTCTGGGAAGCGAATATCATAACAAATCATAATTCCAAACTTGATGCCTTTAATTTCTACAGTACAAAGTTCTTCTCCTGGGGTAAAAATTTCATTTTCTATGCTTAAACAAAAAAGTTTGTTCTTACGATACTTAGCTATCTCACATCCTGTAGAATCTATAACATAAGCCGTATTAAACTTTCCTTCTGAAGTATTTTCATACACACCCGCTATAAGGTATATTTCTAAACTTTTACATAAGTCTTTCAGAACGCCTAAAGTCGCCTCTGTCTCATATGCCAAGTGTTTTACAACTTCTAGATCATATCCTACATCAAAAAGCTCTGGCAATAGTACAAGTTCGGCTCCTTGCGATTTTGCTTCTAAAATAAGCTCTTTGGCTTTTTGTAGGTTATACCCCACTTCTCCTGCCCGACTTGCCATTTGCACTGCACACACTTTTATTTGTTGGTTCATTTTTTTACCTCCTTCTGCACATACCAATCTTCATAGCCTTTCTGCTTTTCAAAGTCGCACTACTAAAACAACTTCATTTTAGTCTTGTTACCTTTATAAACTTACTTTAGTATAAAACATTTATCAGAAAAATTCATCATCAATATATTCAAGCGACATTTTCTCTCTATTTTTGAATAACAAGCACAAATTAATTCATGTTTGTTATTCTTATGAATTAGGATAAAACTACCAGAATAAGAAACTTGAATTTGCACATATTAATAACATAGTAACCGCAAAAAAATAAATACCTTAACTTATTAAGTATTTATTTTAAACCATGCAGTTACTAAAAATCGACCTACAGGGGGCAATTAACATGTCAAACAAAAAAGCTTTTGAAACAATGAAATACGAAGTTGCAAAAGAAGTTGGAGTACCTTTAAAACAAGGTTACAATGGAGATATTACAGCTCGTGAAGCTGGTAAAATCGGCGGAACAATTGTTCAAAAAGTGTTTGAAAGCTACAAAGGGTCAGCAACAAAATAAGCAGTAACAACTAAAAATAGCCGTCTCAAGTTTGAGACGGCTATTTTCTCTTCATATTGTTTCATTATGCCAAACTTTTATGCATATTATACCTTAAATTTATTGATGTTCTTCTACATAAGCATTACCAAGCCATAAAAGGCCTTGTAAATTAGTACGCCAACCGCCAATCCAGCTATGGACTAATAGGCCACCTTGACTCGCCGCATTAATCTGTTCATCTTCTACTATTTGCGTATCTTCTGGCTGCTCTTCAGCACTTGGCGTATTAATCTCCTCATCTAACTGCTGCTTATCACTTTGTTTTCCTTCTTCTATTGCTTCTTCTACAACTTCTTCTATTACTTCTTCATTTCCTTCTTCTGCTGTAATTACTGGTGGTGTTAAAACGATATTTTTTGCATCCGTACAATTAATATTTGAAATAAGTATATCAAGCTCATTTTCTAAATATTTACTTTCTGCCGCAGAAGCCTCGCCAACTACTTTCATATCAACTCGCTGTAGATTAACATTCTTAGCATTCCAGTAATTTTCATTTCTCTCAAGTGTAATTCCTTGCTCATTAAAAGCTGCTAATTTGAAAGGCCCATTGCTTATTACATTTTCTCTATCCCATTTCTCAGCGCCATCAACAATCTCCTCACGCAGTGGCATAAAGCTTTCTAAGGTCATATAATCTAAAAAAGCCTCATTAGGTTCTTCTAAACTCACCTCTAACACCTTAGTGTCCAATGCTAAAACACCTAAACTAGCTGAAGACATTTCTCCTCTAGCAATAGCTCCTGCATTTTTTATTTTAGCTGCTTCATAATCACCTAAATGACTGCCACCTGTTAACGGATCTGCGCCTCTTCGCCAAGCATATTCAAAATCACTAGCTGTTATTTCTGTTCCATCAGACCACTGCCCATCCCTCAAATTAAAAGTATATATAAGACCATCTTCAGAAACTGTATAAGACTGTGCAATCCCATTCACAAATTCATCACCTACTTGACGCATAAGCCCTTCATATAAATGATTGATTACAAGGGTTCCTTCTCCTTCATGATTAAACTGTGGGTCCAATGTGTCTGGCAGTGTATTTAAATTTAAACTTACATTTTGTATCGCTACATCTACATCTACCTTTTGCGTTACTTGTGATGTATTTTCCATACTACTACTTTGACCACATCCTACTAAAGCTACACTTATAAGTGTAACACCCAATAAAAATTTAATTTTCATTTCTTACTCCTACTATGTAATTTATAAATTTGCCTTCTATGTCCTAAAGTCTTTATCTCATCTTTATTTCTCTATCTATTTATATTTTATTTCTCCCTACCTTATGATAACACTTTCTTCAAACAACTTCCATATTAGAGGCTAAATTACAAGAAATATCCACCTACTATACATCTCTCACTTAATGATCCCCATATAAAAACACACCTTAAAATGCTCTAAAGCTTTTTAAAGGCGTGTTCTATAGATTTTACATTTATAAATTTGTTATCTTATATTTTGAAATCAAGCTATGTTATTTATCTATAACAATATTTCCATTTTCATCTAGAAGCGGTAAAAAACTTGTTGCACCGAGGCCTACTGTAGAAATATAATTTACACCCGTTTGAGTATCTACAGTAATTACTATTTTTCCACCTTCAAATGCCTCTTCATATTTTTTAGAAAACCTCTTTTTTTGTTTGCTTTTAAACATAAGTTCGCTCCTTTTAATGTTATATAAATTCTCTATAACTATACGTTCAACGCTAAAGCACCTATTGTTTAATTAGTTAATTGACTTTATTTCTTGGCTCGCCGGCTTGATAACTTTGAATGTTTTTAGCAACCTCTTCTACAAGCGTTTTTCTCGCTTCTACGCTTGCCCACGCAATATGTGGCGTAATAATAAGCTTAGATGGGTCTTCTACACTATATAGCGGATTCATAGCTTCAATAGGCTCCTTCTCTAATACATCCAGTGCTGCACCCGCTATTTCACCTTCATTTAAGGCTCTTGCTAAATCTGATTCAACAACAATTTTACCACGACCTACATTAATTAAAATAGCTGTTTTTTTCATAAGCTTTAATGCGTCATAGTTAATAAGCCCATTTGTTTTTTCATTAAATGGTGCATGCACTGCAACCACATCACTTGTTGTTAATAAAGTTTCTAAATCTACTTGTGTATACTCTGGATTATTATTTTTCCCTGATGTTGAATAGTATACTACATTTACACCAAAGGCTGTCGCAATCTTAGCCACTTCTCTACCTATTGCACCAAGCCCAATAATACCAAATGTCTTATTTGCAATTTCCCAGAAAGGCCACTCTAAATTTGTAAAGATTTCACTTCCTGCATATTCTTTAGATTTTACATAATGATCATATTTTGCCATATGACTAATTAGATAAAAGAGCATTGAAAACGTATGTTGTGCCACACTCTTTGTAGAATAACCTGCCACATTACATACGCAAATCCCTCTTTCACTCGCATAGGCTGTATCCACATTATTATAGCCAGTTGCCAATAGCCCAATCATTTTTACACTTTGGGCATCCTTCAGATTACTTTCATTTAATACAACTTTATTTGTAAGAATGATTTCTGCATCTTTTACACGCTCTGCTACTTCTTCAGGGCGTGTTGTTTCATAAACTGTAAGTTCTCCTAATGTATGAAGCTTACTGATATCAATATCACTGCCTAATGTTCTTGCATCTAATATACAAATTTTCATAGTTATCTCCTTGTTCTTATAATTAGCCTTATTTCTCAACTATATTGCTACTATAAATTTATTGTACTATGTTCTTAATAACTTGCCTATTCATTTTTAGAAGAAAACAGCCTCCTTATATATTACTTTTTAATATATTACTTTTTGATATATTGCTTTTATATATATTATTTTTTATAGCACAAGCAACTATAAGTCTCTATAATCAAAAAAACTGCAGAACCCAGAGCCCCACAGTTTTTTATATATACTATTTTATTTTCTTAAAGCTGTTAAAACTTATTACCACATTGTACACAGAATTTAGCACCTGGTGCTGCAACTGTACCGCACTGTGTACAGAATTTCTTACTTTCTGCTGCTTCTACTTTATTGCCACACTCTGGGCAGAATTTAGAGCCTTGAGGAATACTGTGGCCGCATTTACCGCAAGTCATCATGCCAGCAGTTGGTGCAGTGGCATTTTGAGATGCTGTATGATTCATTTGGTTCATATTATCTGAAAAGTTTTTAGCCATTTGCATGCCCATACCAAGTCCCATACCACTTTGTGCCATGCCATTCATACCTGGATTTTTAGTAGCCTGTTCCATAATATCAAGCTGTTTAAGAATTTGAATCTTACTAAGCTTTTCACTTTGAATGCTACCTAACATATTCATACTTGTTACATCTTTAAGTGTCTTTTCAATTTCCTCTGGAAGCCCAATATTGCTAATTGTAAAGTGTGTGAGCGTTAAACCTAATGCTTTGAAAGAATCAGCAACTGCATCTTGAAGTGCTTCACCAATTTCAATGTAGTTGGCTGCCATTTGAACAACTGTTATATTTAAACTACCAATAATATCTGCAAATTTGGTAATAATAAAGCTTCTTAATTGCTCACGAATATTCTCTAAAGTATAACGTGATTTTGTACCTGCTACTTGTGTAAAGAATACAACTGGGTTTTCAATTTTAAAAGCATACGTACCATGTGCACGCACTTGTACTTGCCCATACTGAGAATCTGGAATCCATACTGGATTATTTGTCCCCCATTTATTATCAAGGAAATCTTTCATATTTAAGAAATAAACATCTGACTTAAATGGTGATTTAAAACCAAAGCTCCAGTGTTTAAGGTCTGCAAGCAGTGGTAAATTAGCTGTTGTTAATTCATACATACCTGGTCCAAAGACGTCGGCAATTTGGCCTTGATCTACAAAGATAGCCACTTGCCCTGGTCTTACCGTAAGTTGTGCACCGCTTTGAATTTCTTGATCTTCCATTGGAAACATATATACAAGGGTATTACTACTTTCATCTAACCATTGAATTGAATCTAAAAATTGCTTTTTAAAAAATCCCATCCCAATACCTCCAATTTGTTTGATACTTCTATTGTACCTTATTTTTATAATATTCAAAGTATTAATTTAACATTTCTATTAAACGTTTTAAAACGCCCATTCACCCTCTTTTAAAACTGTAAATGTTTCTCCTGACTCAGTCGTTGCTTCAATTGTTAACTTATTGCTTCCTACCATAAAATCATTATGCGTAATTGAAGTATTTGCACCTGCTTTTTCAAGTTCTTCTTTGCTCATTTGGGCACCCCCAACGATATTCGTTGTATAAGCACTACCAATTGCAAAGTGACAAGAAGCATTTTCATCAAATAAAGTATTGAAGAATACTGTATTTGTAGCTGAAACAGGTGAGCTATGAGGTACAATAGCAACCTCGCCTAAGTAATGTGAGCCTTCATCTGTTGCAATAAGCTCTTTAAGCATTTCTTCTCCTACTTTTGCTTTGCAATCTACAATCTTGCCATCTTTAAAAGTAAGTGTAAATTCATCAATCATATTACCACCATATACAAGTGGTTTTGTAGAAGCAAGTACCCCATTGACACCATATTTATATGGCATAGTAAAGACTTCTTCTGTTGGCATATTGGCTACGAAATAAGTGCCTTTTGTACTATCTTCTCCACCACCTTGCCAGATATGATTTTTAGCAAGCTCTACTGTTAAATCTGTTCCTGGTGCTGTATAATGTAATGTTTTTATTTTCTTGTTATTTAAATAAGCACATTTATCTGCTAAGAAATCAGTATGTGCTTTCCAAGCAGCTACTGGGTCCTCTTCATAAATACGCGTTGCGGCAAAGATGCGGTCCCATAATAAACTTTCAGCTTCTTCTTTTGACTTATCAGGGAATACTTTTTGGCTCCAAGCTGGTGTTGGCATAGAAACAACACACCAGCATACATCTGAGTTACCGATATATTTTCTAAAAGTCTCTAAAGCTTTCCCACTACTTTTTTGCATTGCAGAAATCTTGCTTGTAGGCACATCCTTCAGTAAATCTGGATTGCCTGCACTGATTGTAATAAATGCCGCATTGCCTTCAGCAAGTTCATTCATCTCTTGTGCCATCCATGTTGGATATTCAGACAATGTCTCTTCTGTAGCATGCATATAGGTTAATTTAGTAATCTCTTCATCACTATAGTCTACAAAGACACGTTTCGCACCTGCTTCGTAAGCGCATTTTACCATCTCTCTTGCAAAGCATGCCCCTTCTAGTGGTGTTCTAATCAATAGAAGTTGGTCTTTTTGAATATTTACACCTACTTCTACAACTAATTTTGCATATTTTCTTAGATTTTCTTCAAAGCTCATATTTTCCGTCCTCTCGTTTTTAACTCATTAAGACTTCCTATCTCATACTTCCTATTTCGTAACGAATTGATTATTTTCCTTGCTATAGCTATAACCAACTTTCGCTAAACGTTCTTTGATAGACTCCTTATCTACATCATAAGTTCTACAAAGTTCATCTAGTGAAGGTGCTTCATCTCTTAATTTAGTATTTACTAAACTTAATAATAAATAAGGATCTTTTGTTCCAAACATAATCTTTCTCCTTTAATACTTAAGTATTTAATACCTTAAGCATTTAATCTATTTTTGTAAATTTTCTTCATTTTATCAAAGCTTAAGCCTTTTGTAAATAAAGCTTAAGCTCTTATAAAATCCTATTTAATTCTTATTGCCTAATTTCATGTAACTTTTCATTTTACTACTAATATTATTAGGCTGTAACATCATCATATTTACAGGAAGTGTCACAATGACACGTGTAAATTTATCTTTTTCACTTTCGATACGTACTTTGCCCTTATGTGATTCTACAATGTTCTTAACCATTGTGAGCCCTATGCCGCTACCTTCATATTGTTCGCGGCTCTTATCTCCTCTATACATTCTTTCAAATACATAAGGTAAGTCTTCTTCATCAATACCAATCCCTGTATCTTCAATGACAATTTCACATTCCTTATTTTCTTTCAAGCTGGTTGTGATTTTGATTTCCCCTCTATCTCCAGTAAACTTAAAGGCATTTGAAAGTACATTCATCCAAAGCTGTTTCATACCATCTTTGTCTGCCATAATCATCACATTATCTGTTTCACTTGATTTTATATGATAATTAATCTTCTTTTCCTTCGCCACAATCTTAAAGGCATCAAATACCTCTCTAATACTTTCATTTAAATTAATGAGTTTAAAGTCCTTAGCGGTTTCATTGTCTTCAATATTCTTAAGTAAATCTAAGTTATTTAAAAGCTTACCAAATCGTACTACCTCTTTATAGAGCATATTCATTTGCTCTTCATCAATTGGATAAATACCATCAATCATGGCTTCTAAATTACTTTGTAGAATATGAAGTGGTGTACGAATCTCATGGGAAACATCTGAAATAAGTTTCTTACGAATTGTATCTTGCTTTTCTAGCTTCTCCCCTAAATAATTCATACTATGTCTTAAGGTTTCAATTTCTTTAATTTTACTCTTTAGTGGATACCTTGCATTTAGTTTACCATCTGCTAATGCAATCGATGTTTTGCTGATTCCATATATATGATACGTAAATAATCTTGATAAGTATAACCCTGCAAAAATAAAGCACATTAAAATCATACTACAGCACCAAACAATACTCATATTAATATCATTTTTAAATTTAATATCATTTACATTCAAGGTTGCCGATGGATAATAACCAATTCTAGCATAGCCAATCAACTTACCGTCTTCATCATGTAAAGGGCGGTCTTCAAAACAATATAAGCCATTTCTTACAGCAATATGATTTTGACTCTTTTGCCTAATCTGCTCAATAAGTTCATTTTGAGTTGTGCCCCAAATAAATTCTTTGCTAGGGGAAAGAACTGCCACTGAGAAGTTTCCCATGCCCATATAATTTTCAAGCATCAGCTTTTGGCCTAAATTCTGCTGCCATTTATCTTCTTCGTAAAGTTTTTCCAATACATCTACAAGCATGTCACTGGCATAGCTGATATTATTTTGAATATACATCTGAAAACTACGCTGAATAGTGACATTTACAATAAGGGATGTACTTAGTACCATAATACATCCTATGCTTAAGAAGATTGCAAATAACTGCTTTCTAATGGATATCATGCATGTTCGCCTTCAAATTTGTAACCGATACCTGTTACTGTTTTAATATAACGTGGATTCTTTGTATCTGTTTCAATCTTCTTTCTTAGATTCTTGATATGCACATCAATGGTACGGTCAAATCCATCAAAGTCTATTCCCATAACGGCTTCAATGAGCTGATCTCTAGTAAATACACGACCCGGTGAAGATGCTAACTCATATAGAAGGTCAAACTCATTTGGTGTTAACATTACTTCTTCATTGTTAATTTGTACGCTACGCTCTTGTAGATAAATTTTAAAGTGTCCTTTATCAAAAATTAATACTTCTTTATTATCTTCACGTTGTTTACGAATTTCCAGAGCCTTTACTCTTGCCACCACTTCTCTCGGGCTTACCGGCTTAACTAAGTACTCATCTGCACCTAAATTAAATCCTTCTATCTTACTATCCAAGGTTCCCCTTGCTGTAATCATAAAGATATGCACATTAGAAACCTTTCGCATTTCTTGACAAATCTCTTCCCCTTGAATATCTGGAAGCATTAAATCTAATAGTACAACATCTATTTTATTTGCAAAAAATACATCTAGACCACTTTTACCAGTATAACAAGTATAGACCTTATAGCCTTCCTTCTCTAGATATTTTGTCATGATGTCTGCAACTCTTTCTTCATCTTCTATTACTAATACATTCATCCTACTCATTCCTTTCCACAGCGGCTCAAACTTTATGTTTCTCCCATTATAAAACACACATATGAAGAAAGTGAAAAGTTTTCTTTTATCATAAAGGATAAAGCATAAAGGATAAAGGCTTTTAACATAAAGCTTTCCGCTCTCTATATTTCTAAATTTTTTATTTTTTTTATTTCAATTATTAATTATTGTTGCTAATTTTATGCATTTACTTTACAATAGTAAATAAGTTTACTAGCAAATATAATTTATTCGTCATTTACTAGTAACTAAGCTATTCTACTTACCAATGTAAATTTATTACTTCAAATATTATATAAGTATATGCTTTACGTTGGTGAAATTGGTGAGGGGGAGTATAAAATGAAGTATACTTTTGAGGACAAAGACCATTTAGTAAATTTTATATGTAATGAAATCATCACAACGGCTGAAGCAACTGGTATGCTCAATTGCTCTAGACAATATTTAGATGAACTTGTAAGTAAAGGAAAAATAACTCCAATCAAAACCATTAACCGCGTAAGACTATACTGGAAAAATGATATTGATACATTAGTCCGCAAAAAACAAAATAGCTAGCTTCTAAAAGAAGCTAGCTTAACAATACATAAACTATTATATGGAGCCTGTATAAAATTTTGTGTAAACTGATTAATAGCTCTTTCTTAAGGCAATG
>NZ_CEVXFV010000047.1:0-32055 GCF_982396655.1 Cellulosilyticum sp.
GGAGAAACCAATTTACCTACATGTATATTTCAAGGTTTTAGTTGGTTTCTCTATATTATTGACATATCCGCAACATTAATATCAAACATTTAAAATATTCACAATATATGAGTCAAATAATTTATATACATGCTTCTATTGCACACCCTGCCATATAACTTGGCAAATTTAATGTTTTCAACAATACTTCATAACTCTACTCATGCAAAAAGGCGTAAATGATACAATCTTCACTGTATCATTTACGCCTTTTCTTTCTCTCAGCCTTCTTACTTTCTCTAATCTTTCTTATTTAAAAATATAGCTTTCATAAGTCATACCTAGACTGCCTCCCAGTAATCCAGGATGCCTTGCTTCAGCTATATTTGTATCTAATCTTGATTTTGAGGAAGCTCGATGGTGGGAGGCCATAACCTTTGATTACTTCATGTTTAGGTACCTGTTATCTTAGGTTATCTCTGAGCTTATTATTTCTTATTATAAGCCTGCATAAGCTACTTTTTACCATTCATGCATCCTCGCAGCCGGCTACCTCCTGCTTCCCCTGTCAAGGTTCCAGCACTTGGTATTGGGATTAAAAAGTAAGCTTTCTGGTTTTATCTTCACTTTATATGCTTCTTATACCCTTATATATGTCACGAAAAATGATTTTCCCTATCACTTAAACAATTTTTTATGCTTCTCTATTTTTTAAGTCTGAATAAGCCTTTAATATTTCCTTCATTTGAGCGTGTACGTCTTAAATTATTTTGTGCTTCTTCATGCTCTTTTTTCAGTTTGGCACTTTCTTTTTCATAAACTTCCTTAATTCGATTAATACGTGCTTCTCTTTCCTTATCCTGTGCTTCACTCATAAGGGCTGGCATTTGAAATGCCAGTTCTGCGCAAGTGACACCTTCCCATGTCTTTACATACCAGATTAAACACTCATGCAAACTCTCCAATATTTCTACAGGCTCTTGTAATGTAATGTCTTCTGTAAAATGCGCATAACTATTTCCCACAATACGCATCTGATTAAACTTTTCATAGATTTCCATAGGAATTTTTCGGCGTAGGCTGCTTAAGTTCCTAGACAGCATATCCTCCTCAATCAGCCCCTTTTTATCCATAATCTGTTTCACTAATTCCTCTACAATTCTTCTAGCATCTATATAAATCTTTTCATTAGTAGGTTTGCGATAACAAATCAGTTCATCATCTTCTAATATCTGATATAAATGCTCTAAACTCGTTTCCTTTAAAAATATAAAATTTTTACTGCTGTATTGATTTATTAATTTTCTTCCATTCTTTAATACTCTCTTTATTTATCGTCATCTTCACCAATATCACTAAAGCCTATCATTCTTATTTACTTTAAAAGCTCCAAGTAAATAAGGCATAGGTTATGTAAATTACATAACTTATGCCTTTTGCACTTCTATATCTTTATTGTTCGCTTTCTTCTGCTGCATAAATAGACTCATAATCTTTCCTATATAATACAGCTAATTCGTCATACATTTTAGAGAATAATCTTGGGTTGAAGTTAGTGATTCTAAATCCTGTGCCTGATAAATCCATCTTGGCAATTTCTAAGCCTTCTGGACTTGTGCCTCTTTCGTCAAACCCTTCTGAAGCTGAGCCTGTGCCATTTAAGTCAATGGCATAACCTGTTGTCTCATCGAAACTTGTATTGCCTTCTGCATCATGATACTTAGTGATAATAAGGCTCGTACTATTAAAAATGCCGCCTGACCACTGTCCTGTTTCTTCATTATAACTCCCATCTGGGCCTAAAAGATTACAAGTAATCGCTGCCATATTATCTCTATCTGTGTAAGAACCTATTCTTGTTTCTCTATACCATGGGTTACCTGTAGTAGCTGTCGGATGGATTAATGTATTGCAGCCTAATGCAGCATAATATCTGCCTAGTTCTGGATAAAAGTGACCATCTCTACATATATCAATGCCAAATTTACCCCATTTCGTTTCAATGATTTTAGGTGTTTCACCTCTTACAGACCAAAGGCTTTCATCGCCTGCACGGTGCATTTTTTGATAAGAATCAATCGTGCCATCTGGATATAAAATAGCGGCTGAATTGTAAACTTTTTCTACGCCATCTTCATACATTGGCTCTTCTTCTTTTTCTGGCATCCCAA
Source organism: Cellulosilyticum sp. (assembly GCF_982396655.1). Classification (NCBI taxonomy): domain Bacteria; kingdom Bacillati; phylum Bacillota; class Clostridia; order Lachnospirales; family Cellulosilyticaceae; genus Cellulosilyticum; species Cellulosilyticum sp. The sequence continues at coordinate 2,151 of NZ_CEVXFV010000047.1, forward strand.
ATATAATGTACATATTATACTTCTTTGCATATTCTGCAAGACGCTTTGTGGTAACGCCCGGCACGGTTTCAGCTAGTGCCACTTGCATCGGCTTGTCTGTCTCTAAGAGTGAATCTGTAAGTGGATCTTGATATTCATAACCTGTTAGCACGGTTTCAGGAAATACCAAAAACTCTACATTTTGCTTAGCGGCTTCTTCTATATATGTAATCATTTTCTGGACATTGGCTTCTTTATCTCCCCATACGCCAGCCATATTTACGACAGCAGCTATGGGGCCCTCATGTTCTTTATAGCTATAAGATAATGTTTCCCCGTCTTCCATCTTATCCGCTAATGTGTCATACCATTTTGCATAGTATTCTACATTAAAATCTTGATTATTACAGGTGGAACCTGTTGCTGTTTTCACTTCACTGTTATTCGTAAGTAGGCCTTCCACACCGGTTACAATATCATGACTTGTGCCTACTGCAACTTCTTCCTTTGTGGTGCCTGCATAATACTGGGTACCATTAAAGCTACCATTCATAATGACACTACCACCTGGGAAGTTATACGCTTTGGTGCCATCTTCTTCCACTGGGCCATCCGGACCTACAAGGTTGGCGCTTAAAATTGTCAGACCATCACGAGACGCAATGCTTTCCAGTCTATCTTTGTAGTACCACTCCCAACCAATATCATCTGCAACTTTATCTCCATCTATATCTTTATACGACCTAGAGGTGGCTGTAGGGTTAATCAAGATATTACATCCCTTTGCTGCATAATATCTTTCAAGTTCCGGTGTGGCATAAGTGTCATAACAAATGCTAATGCCTAAAAGGCCATATGCTCCTGCATCCACTAATAATGGTGTTTCGCCAGGCTTACACCAGCTGCCTTCTACAGGTGTAATCTTTTGATAAGTTGCTACTTCGCCATCTGGCGAACATACAAAGGCAGAGTTATATGCATGTGTTCTATCCCCCTCAATGGTTTCAGTCCCACCATATATAATCCACATGCCTTTTTCCTTAGCAAGTTTAGCAAAAATCTGTCCCGTTGGGCCATGTTTTGATTCTGCTAATGCAATAGGCATCTTATAAGCTTCTTCTTCCGGATTACTTGAAGCAGCATAGCCTGTCACACACATTTCAGGAAACACAAGGATTTTAACATTTTTTGCAGCTGCTTCTTCTATGTAAGCTTTCATCTTCTCAATATTAGCAGCTTTATCTCCCCAGGTAGGCTTGAAATTTACAACGGCTAATTCATCCTTTTGAAATGTATAAGCTACCTTAGGCTGCTCTAAACGCTCATAGCTTATAATATCCTTTGCAAAATTAGCCGGGCTGCAAAAAACAATCATGGCTGATAAAACATATACAGGTAATGCTTTTAATAATTTCTTTATCCTCATCATATCTCTCCTTTTCATCTCTTAACATTTACAGGCAAGAATAGAGCTTTTCCATCACGCAAAAAAGAGCAATGGATATAAGCTCCATTGCTCTATGTGTAGTATTTTAGCATTTAATTTTTTATATTTCAACTACTTTTTAAAATTTTCTCATCATTATCTTTTATTTCCAAACTGTCTTGAAACCTTATCTTCTTCTTGCCGATACTTATACTGTAATTTAATTTCTAATAAGGAAGTGATTTCATGCAGCTTTATAATCTTTCTACGCACACTTCATCAGCCAATGTAACTCGCAGTGCACAAGCATTCCAGTACAGGCCTAAAACAATGATACTAGCCTCAAGCCATGGAAAACATTAAAACCGCTATGCTCACCAACCTCATGACCTCCATTGAACCCACACAAAAACAAGCCCCAAAAGACCTGGATGAATCCATCTACCAAATCTACACCCGCCTAGCCACTAAATACAATTTATCAACTCTTAATCTCAAACCTACTACCGATGATGAACAAAACCAAAAGTTAGAATTTAAGGAGAACCTTATTATGAATAAAAACAAATTAGATGAACATGTTTCCACTGCTTATGATAATCATTTTTCTTATGAACATTATATAAGACTTGTTAATAAGTATGTAAAAAAGGATTCAAGGCAATTAAACTTCCAAAATAGAGTAATTATTCCTATGTTAGAAAAGCTTTTAATAAATACTGATATAGAAGTAGTTGATACTTCTCCGCATTTAAAAGCTGAAATGATTGCTCATTTATCTGCCATGAACCAATAGATTTAGTTGACACAAATAAAAAGTGGAAAGATTGTGTTGAGAAGGTTGATAAAAGTATTAGTGGACTTTCTGACCTAGAGATAAAAGATGATCCTAAAACATGGGGCGAACTTCAAAGAAAGTTAAAGTCATTTCTCGTACTAAATTGATACTGCTGGCACTCCCTACAAAGCATTTTCAAGCATCCAGTCCGAGCAAAGTGAGCTTTACCTCTTTCTTCCCAGATGTATCATAAAAATAGCTAGACACTTGGGCACTGATGGAGGTACCCTCGGAACAATTTGTTGATAGTGTACCCCAGCAGTGCCCAAGTGTCTAGCGACCCTATTTTTATGCCCCTCTTACCTTACTTTGGCAAAATTTTGAGTATAGTAATACCCATATGTACTTGAACTGCTATACGCAGCGCCCACACCAATATCCCCTGTTTGTTTGAGCATATTTTCTCTATGCCCTGCTGAATTGAGCCACTGGCCATACGCTTCTATCCCAAGCCCCATACCAGCTGCAATATTTTCAGCACAGCTTTTCCAGTTGATGCCGCCATTTGTTAGGCGTTCACTGGCTGATACACCTTGAAGATTTGTGTGGTTAAAATAATTAGCAGTTGCCATATCCTTAGAATGACTACGTGCAATAGTTGCTATCTGCTCATTATAATTTAATGCTTCTACCCCATTATGGGCACGAAAACCATTTGTAAGCGCTACAACCACTCTTTCATTAGCTTTAAGAAAGGCACTGCTTGTACTATTTCCTGTGTTACTTCTTATATTATATCCTAATGCCACAATGTTATGATTGTTCATCTGGTCTTTGATTGCCACAATCTTTTTATCCTCTATTGTAGCTGCTGCATTGTATGTATAGTTTCTAAAAGCAAAGCTCCTTGCATTGGTACAAAAGCCTGTCAGTTCATTATCTAACATATAAAAAATCATTGTCTCGTCTGCATCTTTTGTATAAAAGAGCAAATCATATTCCCCATCAGATAAACTTAAGTCCGGATCACCTAGCGATTTCTTAATCTCCTCTAAATCACTTCCTAAATGAATGGTTTTACCTTTGTAATTAATCCCTTCTCCTAAGTAGACACTTTGTGACTGACTGACCCAATCTACCTTCACATCTAAGCTTTCTGCAATATAACGTAGTGGCACATAAGTTGCACCATTTTCAACAATTGCTGGCGCCGCAAGTTGAACAATTGTTTGAATCGCCCCTTCTTGCTTGTGCGCCACCTTTTCATTAATCGTTAAGGTGTTTATGGTCTCTCCCTTTATAACAGTTACCTGCTTATTCTTACTATCCCAATGCGTTGTTGCACCTAATAGACTACTGACTGCCTTAAGCGGTACTAATGTACTGCCATTTCGCATAATAGGTACTACTTCTTTAGCTACTGTCCCATTTAAATACACATTTGGGCTATTGTCTGCCGCCTGTACACTGCTTGCTAACAGGCTCATCATTCCTGCAAATAAAATCGGTTTTATATTTTTCATATTGCCTCCTCCTTTTACCTACTCTCCTTTACCTTAGCATGTTTTACTGTATTTTTCCATAAACACCAAAACACGCTATCTAATCTTTCATACTTTATACATTTAAAACATTTATTTTTCAAAGCAAAAAGGCTTACATGTAATTTTTACCATGTAAGCCTTTTTAATCTAATCCTTATGCATTACTCTTTCCTAATAAAGCTGCACCAATGATTCCTGCGTCATTACCTAATGTAGCTGCCTTAATCTGTGTTTTTAAATTGAGTCCTCCATACATCTGCTGTGAAATGTATTTCGTAATAGGCGCTACAATATACTCGCCTTGTCCGCTGATTCCTCCGCCTAACACAAGCATTTCTGGTTCTAATATATTGATAAGATTCGCTGCGCCGTGGGCAATAAGTTTATAATATCCATCCAATACTTCTAAGGCTACTGCATCCCCATTATGAGCTGCTTCAAATATAACCTTGCCGTTAATATTTTCGATTGCCTTATTTTCTGCGTATTCTAGCATTAAGCTTTGTGGATTTTCCTTAGCCGCCTCTTTGGCATATCTTACTAAAGCAGTTGCTGAAGCATATTGTTCATAACAACCTTTTCTCCCGCATCCACAGCTTTCTGTTTCATGGAAGTTAATCACTTGATGTCCGATTTCCCCTGCACCGCAGAAGGCACCTCTATAAATCTTTCCATCTAAAACAATACCGCCGCCAACGCCAGTTCCAAAAGTAATCATAAGTGCTGACTGAGCACCTTTTGCCACACCTGCCATCACTTCTCCTAAAGCTGCACAGTTGGCATCATTTTCAATATATACCTCAAAATCCATGTACTTCTTAAAAATCTCCCTTACAGGTACATTTTCAAAATTCAAGTTACTAGAAGATAAAACTTTCCCACTTTGAACTTCTACAAGTCCTGGGCATCCAATCCCGACACTATGTACCTCTGTTTCATTGATATGGGCAGCTGCCATTAAGTCTTTACAAAGTCCTGCCATATCTTTAATGATTTCCTCTGCCTGACGCTGATTTTGCGTAGGAATGCTTAATTCATGGGTAATCTCATAAGCTTCATTTACTAGACCTGCTTTAATCGTTGTTCCGCCTAAATCTATACCAATATAATACATCTTCATATCTCCTTATAATGCTAATGCTACTTCTATCCCATAATGGTCTGAAATAACAGGTTTATTTTTACCATTAAAAATCACTTTTGAAGAGACAACAGGGACTCTCTGTGTTGTAAAAATATAATCTAACCGTAAATCGCTTACATTCTCTGCCCAACCATCTATTTTCCCTTTAACTGTATTGCCTTCATCTTTTTCCTGTGCCATTTCATAAGTATCTAGCCAGCCTAATGTTTTAATATAGTCATAGCCTTTACCTTCTAAATGGGCATTATTATTAAAGTCGCCTAATAAAAAACTGCGTCTATTTGTAGATAAACGACTATTTAAATAGTCTAACTGCATTTTTGCTGGTTCATCTTCATCTTCCCACCAGCCTAGATGACAGCTATAAAAATCAATATATTCTCCCTTATAATTAACAGTTGCCCTCACAATACGTCTAGCTTTCCAGTTTAAAGTATCATGTGTCTGACTCACAAAGAAGCTTTCCTTCTCTACAATAGGATGTTTAGAAAGAAGGCATAAGCCTTCTTCATAAACTTGAAATCCTATATGTGAAAAGTCCCACACTGCCTCATAATCACATGCACCTAAATTGTGAAGTGCTTCTTGTAGCACGACTACATAATTATCTTTTTTGAGTTGCCCTTTAAACTGTTTGCCTAACATATGCTGACTTACTTCCTGAAGGGCAATCACATCATATTCATTTTCGTAAATTGCTTTGGCTAAATCATTGATTTTATCTAGTTGATTAGCTTCCTGCCAAGAATGACAGTTTAAAGTTAATAATTTCATATCTTGCTCCTCTAACCTTATGCACCAAGTGCATCTTGAATATGTGATTTAAGAACATCTGCTTTTGGTCCATAAATCGCTTGTACACCTTTATCTTTTAAGATAAGACCAAGTGCACCATTTTGTTTCCAAGCTTCTTGTGTGCCTACTTTATCTGTATTTTTTACTGTAACACGTAATCTTGTCATACAAGCATCTACATCTACAATATTTTCTCTACCACCTAAAAGCTTAATAATTTCTTCTACTTGTTCGTTGCCAGATGCTTTAGCTGCACTTGTATCTGCTTCATTTTCTTCATCAATATAGTTGCCTTTACGTCCTGGTGTTGCAATACCTAATTTTTTGATTAAGAAGTTAAACACACCGAAGTTAAGACCAAAGAATGCAACACATGTTAAAATGAAGTTAATAATATCTGTACCAAGTCCTGCACTTAACATCATTGGTACTCTTGTTACAAATTCAATAAATCCAAAAGCATGTACTCTAAGACTTAAAACATCTGCTAGCGCGAAACCGATTCCAGTAATTACTGCATAAACTACATATAAAACTGGTGAAACAAACATAAACATGAATTCAATTGGTTCAGATACACCTGTTAAGAATACTGCAAGTGCTGCTGATAAGAAGATTGTTTTGTATTTTGCTTTTCTTTCTGGTTCTACATTTTTGTACATTGCAAATGCAATACCGATAAGTGAAGCTGTTGAAAGTATAACTTGTCCTACTTTAAAACGTGCTGGTGTAACTGTTGTTAAAAGTTCATTATAAGCTGCCATATCTCCAGCTGCTTTTAAGTTGTTAAGGTCTGTAATCCAAGCAAGCCATAATGGATCTTGTCCTGCTACAACTTGTCCTGCTGCTGAACCTGTAAGCATGGTGTAAACGCCACCTAATTCTGTATAGTTCATAGGAACAGTTAACATATGATGAAGTCCAAATGGTAATAAAAGTCTTTCTAAGCAACCAAAAACAAATGGTGCAAGTACTGGTGCTGTGTCTTGTGAAGTTGCAATCCACATCCCAAAGCTATTTAATCCACTTTGAATAAATGGCCATACAATAGATACGATAACGGCTGTCACAGTTGAGCCTAAAATAACTACGAATGGTACAAAACGTTTCCCATTAAAGAATGCTAATGCTGATGGTAATTTATCAAAGTTGTAATATTTGTTATAAAGTACTGCGCCTAAGAAACCTGAAATAATTCCTACGAATACACCCATATTTAATGCTGGTGAACCTAAAATAGAAGTGAAGTAGTCACCTACTGCCATCGGTGCACCTAATAAACTATTTACTGTTGCTGTGCCTTCTGCAAGCATATCTGAAGATACCCCAAAAATAGCACCAGTAATACGGTTAATAAGTATAAATGAAAGAAGTGCTGCAAATGCACCACCGGCACGATCTTTAGCCCAAGACCCACCAATTGCTACTGCAAATAAGATATGTAGGTTCCCAATAATCGCCCATCCAATGTCTTCCATAACACGGGCAATGACTTGAACAAAGCTTACATCAACATACATCCCTAATAATTTTGCAATAGAGATCATAATCCCTGCTGCTGGCATAACAGCAATTACTACTAAAAGAGCCTTTCCAAACTTTTGCCAAAAGTCAAAAGAAAAGAGTTTTGATTTTTTTGTCGCTTTTGTCATCTTTCTTCACTCCTAAAATTAATTTGTCTTGATTTCAAAATTAACATTTTATGAAACCGCTTGCATAGTTGGGCAAAAAAATTTAGAATTATTTTTTTCCCTTTTGTTTTCTTGCTTGTTTGTAATTTTATATTAGCATAAGAAAACAATTTGTGCAACCGTTTTCATTATTTTTTTATAAAAATAGCACTACATTTAAAAACATGTAGTGCTATTTTTAACCATTTTTACTATTATTCTGCTTGTAAATTCAATTCTTCATAGGAACAAATTCCTTTTTCAAGTGCCTGCTCTCTTAATTTCAAATAAAGTTCGCCATTGGTTGAATAATCATAAGGCTTTACAAAAAGCACGCCTACTCCCAAAGCAATCGTTCCTAACAAGTACCATCCTATAAAAGATAAATCTAATACAAAAATATCAAATTTCTGGTTCATCGTCATGGCATTACTTAATTCCACAGCACGTTTATAACCAATATTAGGGTTATCAGCTAATATGTAAGGTACCATACGATAAGCATATCCTTTGATAATGCCCGGAATAATTAAAAGCAATGTCCATAAGAATGTAAGTACATCGCGATAAAGCATACTTTTAAAGACATCCCAATAATCATTGCGATTAAAGGATGAACCTAAATAGCTCATATTAGATTCACCTTGTGCTGCTTTAATGAAGAATCTTCTGCCACCTACTTCTATCATATAACCTACAAATAGACGGATGCATAAAATAACTAAGCCAATTATTGTTGCTATAAGAAACGTACCTACTAAAAAGTGTGCGTCTACATCTCCATAATAATGGGTATTTTGTTGTGCCCCACGTGCACTACTTCCACCGCCTCCCCCTTCTGTCCCAATCAAACAAACAACTAAAGCTACAGCGAAAGCTTGCCAATAATTCTTGCTTAAAACAGCTTTTGCCCTTGTTTTAAGCTCTTCTCTTGTCCACATAATCTATTCCCCCTTTTTTTTACTCTCCACATTATATTTCGTATACTTGTCCTATATACCTTATAATTGTCAGAATGATTGTCAGACTTATTTATTTTTGTTAAAATTAAGGCTAATGATTTATGATTTACTAGTTTATTACTGGAGGTTATTCTTACTATGTCACTTAATGATATACTCATGTTTATTATGGCAATTGGTGTTTTAATTGGTGCCCTGGATTGTATGTTAGGCAATAAGTTTGGGCTGGGTGAAAAATTTGAAGAAGGTTTCATGTGTCTGGGGCCTACTGCGCTAAGTATGGTTGGCATTATCTGTTTAGCCCCTTTGCTTGCAGAGCTTTTAAAGCCTCTTATCGTGCCACTTTTTCATTTATTAGGTGCTGATCCTGCCATGTTTGCTAGCATCTTAGCCATTGATATGGGCGGCTATCCGTTGGCGCTCTCTTTAGCTGAAAATCCTGAGGTGGGGCTTTTTTCAGGGCTTATTGTTTCTACAATGTTAGGTGCAACTATTGTTTTTACTATTCCTGTAGGCCTTAACCTCATTCCTGAGAAGGATCATCCTTATTTTGCAAAAGGTTTGCTTATGGGGCTTATTCCTATTCCTGTAGGTGCTATTATTGGTGGACTCTTAATGAAGCTTCCACTTACAGTCATTTTAATGAACTGCATTCCTATTATTTTAATTGCCAGTTTACTCATGCTAGGTCTTATTTTTAAGCAAAAGCAGATGGTCAAGGGATTTAACATCTTTGGCAAGGGTATTAAAATGATTACGACCTTAGGACTTGCTCTTGCTGCCTTTACATATCTTACTGGCATTGAAATCATTCCTAATATGCCAACTATTATGAGCTGTATGGAAACAGTCTCTAGTATTTGTATTGTTTTATTAGGTAGCTTACCGCTGATGACGCTCCTCTTAAATATTTTAAGAAAGCCTTTTGAAAAACTTGGCCAAGCCTTAGGCTTAAATGCTGCTTCTATTGGTGGCATACTCTTTTCATGTATCAGCGTCTTGCCTGTATTTAAACTCTTTGAAGAAATGAACCCACGCGGCAAAGTGGTGAGTACCGCCTTCTTCGTCAGTAGCATTGCTGTTTTTGCTGCCCATTTAGGGTATGCAGCAGATGTCGCACCACATCTATTACCTGCTATGATTGTAGCTAAATTAAGTAGCGGTTTACTTGCTATTTTACTTGCACTTTTTATGACAAGAAAGACTGAAACTTCCCCTACTTAAATAAATACATCTTTAAATAAATACATCTTTAAATAAATACATGACTTTTCCTGAAAGGAGGAATACATATGGCCTTGTCCATTGATGCTTTAAAATCTGAACAAATACTTTATGCTGAAAATATTGTCAGCTTAAGAAGTGCTATTGCCCATAAATATCCTGAGGCTTCCTCTAAGGAGCAAGCGGATTTACTTGCAAAAGCTATGAAACGCATCTTATATACTAATCTTTCCTCCTTTGAGGAGAGCCTTAAAACTTCCTTGGTACATGACCTTCTAAGAACTGCCCTGCAAAAGCAGGACTTTTCTATTAATGCCCATGATGTCATCTCATCTTATACCGCACTTACAAAATGCGGTGCAGATGATTTAACACCTTTAACACCTTTAACACTATGGCTCAGTGAAACCACAGGGAAATTAATTTCTTCAGAAGAAATCACCTCTATCTTATTCCCCCATGCCCTATGTTCTAATGATGAAACGCTTCCCTTAACCTCACCACCTCCTCTAGAGGTCTCACCTTCTGAAACTTGTTTAGAGTCTTTAGAGGAAGAAGCCGAGTCACCCTCCTGTTCAAATGCTACTAGCGTGTCCTACAAAAAAATGATTTTCACCGTAAGTACACTCTGCATTGCAGCTTCTACCATACTGCTTATTACAAGCCTAAAGCCTGTACCTCAAGAAATAACTCCGCCTGTGTCACCTGCCGTTACAGAGGCGCCGCTTACATTTCTTATTCCTGAAGCAGACTATTTAATGCCTCATCTGCAATATAAAGAGATTAATCAAACAGCCCTTAAAGAATGGCTCTTAGGGCGTCATTCTCTTTTGGCACAGGAGCCTTACTTCAGCACGATTATAGATGCTGCTATGCAATATAATATTAATCCGCTCTTAATGTTCGCTATTACAGGTCAAGAACAAGGTTTTGTACCTCAGACCAATAAGCATGCGCTCAAAATTGCTAATAACCCCTTTAATGTATACGGTAGCTGGGAAGACTTTAATACGGATATTGAAGATACATCCCTTATTGCTGCCCGTACCATTATCAACTTAAGTAAGGGGTGTCCACCTGATGCAGACCCTATCAAATGGCTCAATCAAAAATATGCGGAAGACCCTAACTGGCACAAAGGCGTTACTGCCATTTTCAATCAGCTCGAAGAAACTGCTGGGCAATAAAATTTCCTCTCCTCTATCAAAAAGGAGTAGCTACTTATATCATTGTAGCTGCTCCTTTTTTAACACATATATTCTTTTCTTAGCTTTTGTATTTCTTCTCTTTTGTATTTCTTCTCTTTTGTATTTCTTCTATCGTAAAAGGATTAATTGCGCTTAATCTTCATATCCTATTTACTCTATTAACACGCACATATCTCTCCAAATACTCTCACTAAATACATGCTTCTTTTACTCAACGATAATCTCAATAAGCTTTTCTTGGTAAATTGTACCATCATGTTTCTTAATCGTACATTTTAAATCACCACTTTTAAGCACCTTACCTTCAGATTCTCCTTGAAGAATTTGACTTACTTCATCTTGAATAGCTGCATTTAAACTTTCTTCTCCACCTAAATAAGTAATGACTTTTTCTAAAGGTGCAAATTCTTCCTTGTAAATACCGTTGTTTGCATAAGTATTGATGACCATACGTGTTTTAGTCAGTTCATTATTGGCATTTCTAAAGAACTGATAGTAACTTGTACTATTATATAGCATTGCCCCATAAGTTCTAATCATAAAACTTGGTGTGCCTATTTCAATAACATTCTCCTCAGCTCCCTGTGAAAAAGCCTTTAATAAAAAGCCATCTGTTTTAAATTGATTGATAAAGTCTTGGTCGACTTCTTGTTTTAAAATAAAAGGCTCATGCATTATATATAAACCAAGTTTTCCTTCATCCTTTATGAAAATTATACTATAGTCACCTAATGTCTTAGTCATCATCTTTCTTGATGCTTCTATAATCTTCACCTGGGCATCTTCATCTTCTTCTAGCTGCTTCGCTGCTTCAAATGCTTCATAAATGTCGTCACCTGTATGACGTGCAATATATTGAATCGCCTTTTCCCCAGCTTCACTCTCAACGTCTTGTATCCATATATAGCTTCTATCTTCCCCTACATACGTACTTTTATTGATATCATCATAAGTACTATCATTAATCCATATCTCTGTGCCACCACTGTACATACGTAAAACATCAATTTCACTCATTAAATTTTTCCAGTCTTCTAAGGCATAGGCAATATGCTCCTTGTTGGCTCCTTGCACCACAATCTCCTTTGAAAGACTTTCTGTATTCACGCACCCTGTAAACATTGTAAGTGAGCAGCTTATACAAAGGCCTAGTAATAATCCTTTCTTTTTCATTGCTACACCTCCTTCTTTCTTTGCATCCCAATACAGGCAATCTTCATCGCAATCAATCCACCTAAAATTAAACCAACTGCTAAGAATGGATATAAAATAATCTTTGAATAACCAAATACAATTTGATTTAATACAATACGTCCAATATCACGTACTAAGCATGCACTACATACGGCTACACCCGCTATGAAAACATAACGTGTCACCTTTCCTGGCATAAATATATCTGCATTTTCAATGCGCTGTTTTTTAATCTGCATCATAATGACCAAACTACAAATTACAATCAGTGCTAAGTAAATAAGAAGTACCATACTGCCATCTTCTGTCACTATATAACGGATGTTATCCCATCCATTAGCACCTGCAATTTCAATGTCACTCCACTCTGTATAATCAATATAAACTTTATAAAGCCAATCCCCTATCTTTGTCATTGCACTTGTATAAGCTACATCATACATATTACTTATATAGAGATAAATAGGGGCTGCTGCTGATAATACCGCTACAATTAAACTGCCAATATTATGGCTCATTAAATATTCACACATCACAAAGACGAGATAAATCACTATCATCCTTACATATGTAATCCCCATAAAGCTTAAATATACTCCAGGACGATTTAAATAAGTTGAAATTTCTTCAAATGCTGTTACCCTTAATATTTCACTAAACATATTCATGGCATAACTTCTTACCATTAAAAACATAAGGACATAAATGATAAAAGGAATGGTAAAACTTAAAATCCCTAAACCGATTTTCACAGCCCCTCTTTGGCCATTTGTATAAGGCAGTGCTTTTATAAAACGGCTAATTTCTATACTTTTATCTTTTCTAAACTGCAAATAGACAAGAACAAACATGCCTACGCCATAACCTAGAAGTAACATAAGCGTCATTGGATAAATATTATTGGCTATATGCCACTCGTCAAAACCAGCAATCCCTCTTGCTAAATAATATTTCCAGCTCGTATTTATATTTCCCACCATGGCAATCATAACTGTAACATTTAAGAGTAAAAAGTAGAGGCTCATGACTAAAGCTGGTGTACGTTCTATTTTAATAAGTGCCTTTAGATTTTTCATTAAGCGTTTCTCCTTTCTTCTTGTTGCTTTGCTTTAGCTGTGTAAATAAAGACTTCTTCAAGATTTAAGCCTATTGGTTCAATAAGGCTTGCACCCATATCTTTCAGCTTACTCACAAGGTTTTCGCTATATTCTTTAGTTACAATGTAATACACACTTCCAATATGATCGACTGAAAGTATCCCTTCAAGAAGACTTAACCCTTCTGGTACTTTGCCATTAAATACAACTTGTAATTTACGCACTTTATTCTTAAGTTCTTCTACAGAAGATTGGTAAACAACTTTCCCCTCATAAATCATCGTCATCTCATCACAGATACGTTCAAGCTCTGCTAAGTGATGTGATGAAATCACTACGGTCATTCCTGTCTCATCTACTATTTCAATAAGCAAATCAAGTACATCTTTTTTAGCAAGCGCGTCAAGTCCCGATGTAGGCTCATCCAATACAAGTATCTTAGGATTTGTAGCTAAGTTGAGCATAATTGATAAACGCATTTGCATCCCTTTTGAAAGATTCTTTACCTTTGTATTTAATTTTAAGCCGAAGATTTCATTATACTTGTGAAACTTAGCTTCTTCAAAGTTTGGATAAATCTCTTTAAAAAGTGCCACCATCTTTTTCACTGTATATTGTGGAAAGAATTGGTTGCGGTCAGCCACATATGCCATTTGCTTTTTCACTTCATTATTTTCATAAATAGGTCTTTCTTCTATTAAAATTTCCCCTTCTGTAGGCTCATAGATTCCTACAAGACACTGAATCAGTGTACTTTTGCCTGCACCATTTTCACCAATAATGCCATAAATCGTTCCTGGTTTAATATGTATGGATACATCGTCTAAAACTTTGTGACTACCGAAGCTTTTACTAACATGATTAATCTGTATCATTTTATCCCTCCTTGGTGAGTTCATCATAAATGCGACTCACTTCTCCTAAAACATCTTCTTTACTTAATCCCATGTAGTGCATGGCTAAACAGCTACTTTTAAGCTCCTTGCGAATTGTCATAAGCTGGCCTTCATTGATTGTTTTCTCTGGAAGCTGTGCAATAAATGTCCCTCTACCACGAATTGTTTCAATAATATGCTGTCTTTCTAATTCACCATAAGCCTTCATAACAGTATTTGCATTAATTGTAAGCATTCCCGCTAGCTGTCTTACAGAAGGTACTTGATCACCAGGCTTTAAAACCCCTTTTAAAACCTGCTCCTTCATGTGGTCAATAATCTGTTCATATAAAGCTCTAGGGTCTCTTGGGTCAATACTAAACATCTGCTTCACCTCCTTAAGCTTTTTATCATTTTATCAAAGTGTGATAAGTGTACTACATCACCTAGTACACATCATACACTCCTTATTTAGACTTGTCAATATGCCTCTGAATTTTCTAATATGTCCTCACTTTATTTTATACTGTGACATATTATATCGTAGAAGCATATAAGGACAGTGATTGCATTGAACCCCAGCCCTTTAATCACTATTGGCATCCCTACTTACAACAGAGCGGCTACTCTGGCTAAAAACTTAGAAATAATATACACGCAAATAGGAAATGACCCCGATTTCGAAGTACTTATCATCAATAATGATTCTCCTGACCAAACTGAGTCAGTGGTTATGGCTTTTAAAAACAAATATACCAACCTCACATATCTTCGCAATGACTCTAATATTGGTGCAGATTTTAATATCTATAAAGTGATAGAAAAATCCTCCGGCAAATATTGTTTACTTCATGGCGATGATGATTACTTTTCAAATAATAGCTTACAGTCTATTAAATCTATCATTCAGAGTCATTTGCAATGCGCCATTTTTTTCATAAATTGTATCAAGTCCAGTGATAGTGTTGTTCTTAAACAAGGCATGAACGAATTTTTAGCCACTGCTACACATGGTGTCACAGGTATGTCTGCACTTATTTTAGAGAAGTCTTATTTCAATAAAATTAAGGAACCCCAAAAATTTTTAACTACAGCTATTAATCATATGTATCTTGTCTATAGCATCCTTGAACTCAACCCTTGGTTTGTCGTTATTAATAGGCCCTATCTTGTTTCTGCCCAAGCACCTGGCCAGTCTTATAACTGGGGTAAATTTATGATTAAAGATTACTTAGATATCCTCTATTATTTTGGGCAACGTGGACTTAACTCCAAATATATCCAGCAAGAAAAGTTACGACTTCTCAACGATGTCCTCTATTGGTATAAACGCCTTCAAGAGCCTGGTTGGAATATAGATATCAGTCAAACCATGAAGTATTTTAAGGATTACTACAAACATGAGCCTTACTTCCGTGACTACTATGCACGCCTAATTGCCATTAACCCTAAATACAATTAACCTTTACTTTTTTCCTCTAATAACAAAAATATAGCTAGACACTGAGGCACTACGCGTGCTACCTTCAGCACAATCTGTTGATACGCTTATCAAGCTTAAAGTATCACAGATTATAGAAGATGTAGACGCATAGTGCCCCAATGCCTAGCTAATCTATTTTATAACATTTTTTTATTTCATATCTTTCTTGCAAAAAACATAAAAAGTGATTGCACCAAATAATGTACAATATGCCACAACAATAATGCCTGCCAACATAGGCCCCACATTAGCTGCCACATTATTTTGGAAGAAATTCTCAACACTTGGCATCACGCTCCCAAACTCTAAGAACTTTCTAAAATCCCAGCTTAAAAACGGCGTATACTGCCATATATCATCATAACTTGCTGCAAAGAGCGAAAGTGGCATTAAAATACCTAATGTTAAAGCTGTAATAATCGTTGCAAGTGCTGATGACTTAGAAAGTGCTGCAATCATAAAAGCAATGAACACCATCACAATAATTTCTACAATTTTAAAGCATACAACAAGCAATGAATAAACACCTGTTGCCATAGCATATGGGCCACTAGCGCCATATAATACAACGCTGCTGCCTGCTCCTTTGAATCCATAAACAATCATCCCTGATAAAATACCTAATACAATGATGATACCTAAGCTTAATGCCGCATACATAAATGTTGCCATATACTTGGCTGTTAAAATCTTCTTACGCTTATATGGTAAAAGAAGCATTGGCGTTAATGTACGCTGACTATATTCACCTGCTAAGCAAAATGCGCCTACAATTCCTGCAAACAATGTAACGATAAGGCTTACCAATTTAAACATATTATCACTAAAGAAATACCACATATCCTTGTAAATACCACGTACAAGATTATGTTCAATCTTATATTCTGCAATAGCAATACGTCGGCGGATTGCTTCTTTTTGAATTGGTGTATAATAAGGGTCTTCTTCATAAGATTGGGCTTGTGTAAGTAGGAATTTCTCTCGCTCAATCATCATATTATTCATTTCATCTGGTGCCTGTGGATTACTTTCTGTATACGCTATATCTTCTCTATAAGCTATAAATTCTGAAGCTGTAATCCCTATCATAATCACCACTAAAATCCCTAATAAAATCTTTGCAAGCGGTAACTTCATCAGTTTATAAAATTCCCATTTGGCTAAATGCATGTAGTCTCTCATAAAATATTACCTCCGCCAGTTTTTTCAATAAATAAGTCTTCTAAGGTCTCTTGGTCCTTGATATTTTCCATATCTTCTACCGCTCTTATAGTCCCATCACAAATAATGGTCACACTATCACATAAAAGCTGCATCTCTGATAAAATATGGCTTGAAATTAAAATACTGCAACCTTTTTCATGAGCATACTGTTTCAAAAAATCTCGCAAAGCACGAATGCTGGCTGGGTCCAATCCATTTGTAGGTTCATCCAAAATAAGCAAGCTTGGCTCACTGAGTAACGCTACCGCAAGCCCAAGTCGCTGCTTCATTCCTAATGAATAATCCTTCACCTTCTGTTCTAATTTATTCTCAAGACCAGAAAGTTTAATAATTTCTTGTACCTTTTGTGCATCATTATTTCTATATAAAGCTGCAAATAATTTGATGTTCTCTTTACCTGTCATATATTCATATAAATGAGGTGTCTCTACTACCGCCCCTATATTTTTAATGGCACGCTCAAAGTCCTTTTGCACATTAATGCCGCAGATATTCACTTCACCTTCATCTGGCTTCATAAGTCCTGTAATCATGCGAATTACAGTCGTCTTTCCTGCGCCATTAGGCCCTAAGAAACCCATAATTTCACCACGTCGTACATTAAAGGTTACATCATTTACAGCTGTATGCTTTTTAAAACGTTTTGTAAGTCCTCTAACCTCTAAAACAACATCTGTCATTTTGTCACACTCCTTCACTTTAAAACTATTTATTAATATACAAAAGAAGTGCTGTGAAACTATTTAACTAGTTTCACAGCACTTCCTTATACTTTCAAAGTCACTGATTAACTTTTCTTTTACCGCTACGTGTTTGAAATAGCGTTAGGCACGCTGCTTTCTTAATAGTGGAGTCCGCTCCAATATACATTTTCTTTAATTACAGCATCTTCATCTAGCTCTACGCCTTCAAGTGCCCATTTTTTGAATTCCATAAATCCTGTACGGTCTACGATATATCCGATATGCTCTTTTCCACCTGGCGCATCTTTTGCGATATATTCTGTTACGTATTTATATGTGTTTGTAATGATTTTTACGATAGAATCTTCATCAGCCCATACAATCCAGTCTTCTGCAAGTCTAGGATTTTTCTTACCTGTACGTCCCATGATTGCAAGACGATAGTATTTTTTCTCACTTCTAGTCCATGCACCTGTTGGACATGCGTTAATACATACACCACATCCTACACATTTTTCTGCATTTCTTTCTACACGGTAGTTTTTAGCAGATAAGCAGTCTACTGAGCGAGATTTACATCCTTTTACACAAGCTCCACAAGAAACGCATCTTGCAGGGTCATATTGAGGTTTTGTCATCCCAATGATTCCGAAGTCATGCATTCTTGCTTTAATACAGTCATTTTGACATCCTGTTAAAGCAATTTTAAAGTGAAGGTCATTTGGGAAAATAGCTTTTTCAATACGTTTTGCAAAGTTTGTTGTATTGTAGTTTGCAAATGGACAGACTTTGTTTCCGATACAAGCCGATACGTTACGTGTTCCAGCTGCTGTGTATCCTTTACCTGGTACTTCTTGATTGATATCGAGCTCAGCAATAATTGGTTGTAACAATTCATTTACTTTATCAACATCTTCCATTTTAATTCCAAGAATTTCGAAACCTTGTCTTGTTGTGATATGCACTTGCCCATTACCGTATTTCTCAGCAATTTCTTGTACTTTTCCTAAGAGATCAGCTGTAATAAGTCCACCTGGTACTCTAACACGTGAAGCTGTGATACCTCTTACTTTTGTTACCCTGAAGGCATTCTTTTTAAGTTTCTTTGTATTAATATCCATCACTTACCACCTCTTAGTCTCTTAATAATTTTCCTTTTGTATAATTAAATACTGGACCATCTAAACAGATGTATGTGTCATCAATTTTACAGTGACCACATTTACCGATTCCACAGCACATTTTACGTTCTTGTGAAATCCAAATATTTTCTTCTTTGATACCACGTTTTAAGAATTCTTGTACTGTGAATTTCATCATAATTGGTGGGCCTACTACTACAACTTGTACATCACTTAAATCTTTAATCTCAAGGTCTGGGATATATTTTGTAACAAGTCCTGTTGGTCCCTCATAACCTTCTGGTGCATTATCAACAGATACAATCATGTTCATATTGTTTTCCCAAGCTTTAAGGTCATCTTTGAATAAAATATCTTCTGGGCTTTTGAAACCAGCAATTAAAGTAAATCCTTTTGCATCTTCTGGATGATTTCCAAAGTGCTGTACAATCCCTCTTACTGGAGAAAGACCTGTTCCACCTGCTACAACTACAACTTCATGTCCTTTGTAGTTTTCAAGGTCAAAACCATTTCCGTAAGGTCCTCTTAAAAAGAGCTTGTCACCTACATATTTTTCAAAAATCTCATTTGTTACTTTCCCAACCTTACGAATTGTAAGGTCAACTGTATTTTCACCGATACCACTTACAGAGATTGGTGCTTCACCATATTTAGGAAGAGAAACCTCGAAGAATTGACCAGGTTTTACATCTCCTTCAAAATGCATACGGAAAGTATATTCAATTTCAGTGTGTTTAATAACCTCTTTAATTTCTGATAAGAAAGGAATATATTCGTTTTTCATTATTTGTTTACCTCCTCCATAGCATCCGCTAATTTATTAATACAGTTTGAGAATGAAATGTATTCAGGACAAATATCATCACAGCGTCCACATCCTACACACATGTGGTAACCAAAACGTTTTTTGTAGTCATGTACTTTGTGCATCACTTTGAAACGCATACGTTGCCCTTTGTCCCCTCTAAAGCTATGACCACCTGCCATATCTGTGTAACCATTTACTTGGCAAGAAGCCCATACACGGCGACGTTCACCTGTTTTTTTGCGGTCAGAACCTTCATAGAATACGTCTTGCATTGTGAAGCATGTACATGTTGGACAGACGAAGTTGCATCTCCCACAAGCGATACAACGTTCATTGTATTCATTCCACATTGTACTATCCATTACGTCTAATGAAAGGTTTTCTGGAATATTGACATGTGTTTTATTTTCTTTTACGAATTCTGGTTCTACTTTTGTTTCAGTTGCTTCTTCAAGACGCATCATAAGTTCAGGCATTTCCCCTGCAAGATAAACCATATCGCCATCTACTTTAATATAGGCATCGTAGTTAGATGCTGTATTTGTACCCATATCTACACAGAAACAGCTCTCGAAACTTTTTGTGCAGCCCATTAAAATGAACTTAGTTTTTTCACGAATTCTTTTATAGTAGAAATCTTCAAATCCATTATTAAGATAAATATCATCCATACGCTTTACAGCATGAAGATCACAGCTGCGAAGGAAAATAATTGCGCCTTTTTTAGGACCATCTGCTTCTTTTACTTCGTCTTCTGTAAAATAGAAGAGTGTATCTGAGATTGGTGTTAAAATTTCTTTATATGAAAATTCTGATTTTGCCTCAAATTCAATTTCCTCTACACTTGTAATTTCACCATAACGTACGCGGTCAGTATCTGAATATGTTCCTTGACCTTTAAATACTTTAGGTGCATAAATACTATAAGTTTGTGATAACTCACTTAAAGCTTTATTAAAATTGTTCACATCTATTTTATAGCCCATTGTTTACACTCCGTTCGTTAGTTAATTAATTAACACTTTTTTCATCAAATCAATACGTGTTGCTTTTGAACTTAGTATATTATGTAGGCTACATTCCTTCCGTGATAAAACTCACGCTACCTATTTTTTCATATTTTTTTATATTACTCACATACTAATGCTATATTAAAAAAAGCTGTTAGTATTTCGTTCAAAATTTAATCATTATATGTTCATGCACTTATTTTATGCTAAATACTTAACAATTCCATTTTTAGGAGGTTATATATGGACAATAGCTTAATGCCCATTCTAAGTGAAATTCCACTTTTTAAAAATGTCGCACCTCAAACATTAACAGCCCTTGCCGAAAAAGGACTGATTGATCAGTTTCCTGCTGGGCATCATGTTTTTTATGATAAAGATAAAGTTCACTGTTTTTACATTTTACTTTCCGGTACAGCTAGCCTCTATAAAACAAATAGTAATGGCCAAAATAAAATTATTTTTATTGAAGACAATGGTACCCTTTTAAATGAAGTTATTTTTGAAGACCTACCTGCTTCTATTAATTGTCAGACACTTTCCCCATGTAAAATGTTAATCTTCTATAAGAACGACTTCATTGAACTGATGAAAAAGGATTTCATACTCACTCAAAATGTTATGAATGCTTTAACAAAGCGCGTTAGACGCCTCTACCGTCAGCTCAAGAATGCTACTTCTATCATTAAAATAGAGAAAAAAATAGCTGCTAAATTATGGAAGCTCGGCAAGGATTACGGTGTGCCTTGTGAAAAAGGAATTAAAATTAATTTTTCAATTACTGTCACTTCACTGGCAGACCTTTTAGGTTCTTATAGAGAAACTGTTTCTAGAGCCCTTAAGTTACTCATCCAAAAAGAACTTATTATCTATGAAAATAAACAAATTATCATCCCTAATCCAGATGCACTCTCTAAATTCTTCAAAACTCTGTGATATTCATCACAGAGTTCAGGCTGTAGACAATTAACTTTTCCATAGTATTTTACTAGTCTAGAAATAGAAAACAGAGGTAAAAATGGACCTAAACTGCTCTTTTTACCCCTATTTTAATAGATTTTCTTGAATAATCCTCACTTAATTTGTGAGTTTATTTTGGGAAAATTCATTTGTCAACAATCTGAACTCTGTGATATTCATCACAGAGTTTTTTTTTGTTAAAGTTTATACTATCTATATCGTTAATTAATTGTCAAAGAGAGGGTTTTTAAATATGAAAAAAGTTCAATCTACCTGTAATTTCTGTGCACTCGCATGTAACATTGACTTCTATGTAGAAAACGAACAAATTTTAAAAGTGGTACCTACACCACATTACCCTGTTAATAAAGGGTTCTCATGTATCAAAGGGCTTTCCCTTGATAAACAACAAACTATGTATAAAGAAAACTCACGTCCACGTATCCGTGTAAATGGACAAATGCAAGAAACATCTTGGGAGGAAGCTTATAAACTTGTCGCTGACAAACTTCTTGCAATCAAAGAAGAACATGGCGGTGATGCTATCGCTGGAATCAGTACAGGACAAATTCCTTTAGAAGAAATGGCACTCTTTAGCCACGTCCTTCGTAATTTCCTTCGCGGACATGTAGATGGAAATACAAGGCTTTGTATGGCAACTTCAGTCGTTGCACACAAACAAAGCTTTGGTTTTGATGCACCACCTTATACATTAAATGACTTTGAATTATCAGATACAATCTTCTTAATTGGTGCTAACCCAGTTGTAACACACCCAATTATCTGGGATCGTATCCGTAAAAATAAAAACAAAAAAGTAATCGTTATTGACCCACGTCGCTCTGAAACAGCACAAAATGCTGACTACCACTACGGCGTAAATGGTAAAACAGATATCTACTTATTCTACGGTCTTGCCAATATCTTAATTGAAAAAGACTACTTAGATCATGATTACATTGCAAACCACACAGAAAACTTCGATGGTTTCAAAGAATTAGTGGCGCAATATACACCAGAAATCGTAGCAGAAAAAACTGGTCTTAAAACAAGCGACCTTTATGAAATGGCAGAACTCATCCACACTGGTAAGCGTGTCTCTTTATGGTGGACAATGGGAATCAACCAAGGCTACGAAGCTGTAAGAACTGCTCAATCAATCATCAACATTGCACTTATGACAGGTAATATGGGTAAACCAGGTACTGGCGCTAACTCAATTACAGGTCAATGTAATGCTATGGGTTCTCGTGCATTTAGTAATACAGCAGGTCTCTACGGCGGCGGTGACTACGACAATGAAGCTAGAAGAGCAGCAGTTTGTGAAGCTTTAGAAATTACAGATGAACAGCTTATTAACAAACCAACTCTTCCTTACAATGTGATTATTGAAAAAATAAATGCGGGTGAAATCAAAGCGCTTTGGGTACTTTGTACAAACCCACGTCACTCATGGGTAAACAATAGTACTTTTGAAGAAGCGATTAAAAAATTAGACCTCTTCATCGTTCAAGATATCTTCGGTGATACACACACATCAGAAAACTGTGATGTATTCTTCCCAGTTGTATCAGGTCTTAAAAAAGAAGGTACTTACATTAATACAGAAAGACGTCTTTCTCCAATGCGCCCAGTCCTTACAAAAGGTGAAAATGAAAGAACTGACTTTGAAGTCTTCTTAGGCGTAGGTAAAGCGCTTGGCATGGGCTCACTTCTTGACAAATGGCAATCACCAAAATCTGTTTTTGAAATGATGAAAAAATGTTCAAAAGGAATGCCTTGTGATATTACAGGGGTTGACTATGATGCTCTCACAGATTCAAAAGGTATTCAGTGGCCATTTAGAGAAGGTGATGTATTAGTAGAAGATGAACGCCGTCTCTTTGAAGATGGGAATTATTATACACCATCTAAAAAAGCGAAATTCATGTTTGAAGAAATTAGAGAAAATCCATTACCAACAACAGCTGATTTCCCTTATATCTTAAACACAGGTCGCGACACAGTAGGTCAATGGCATACACAAGTGCGTACAAGAGAAATCGGTATCGTAAATGATGCTTATGGTGATGAGGCTTATATGTACATTCATCCAAAACTTGCAGCTGAAAAAGGTATTGCTGAAAATGAACTCTTTGAAGTAGCTTCTATTAATGGACGTACTTCAAGATTCCTTGCAAAAATCACTGAAAACGTTACAGAAAATCAACTTTATGGTTCAATGCATCACATCGAGACTAACAACTTAACACCATCTCTTTATGATCCATACTCAAAAGAACCTTCATATAAAACAACACCTGTTAACATTTATAAAATTGTAGGAGAACGTTAATTATGAAAAGAATTAAAATCGACCGCAAAAAATGTATTGGTTGCCTTACATGCGTTACAGCATGTATGGTAAGCCATGATGAAATAGATCCAAGAAACCGTATCGTTATCGATAGTGAAAACAAACATGCACCTATCTTCTGCCGTCACTGTGATGAGCCAGAATGTGTCTATACTTGTATGACAGGTGCTATGCATAAAAACCCTGAAACAGGCAACGTAGATTACAATAAAGATCACTGTGCAAGCTGCTACATGTGTATTATGGCCTGTCCATATGGGGTACTTAAAAGTGATGCCCTTACTCACAAACAAATTATGAAATGTGATATGTGTTCTCACCGCGAGGAAGGACCTATGTGCGTAGAAAAATGTCCAATGGGTGCTATCACATTAGGGGAGGTTTAAGACTATGAAATATGTTGTATTAGGTGCTTCTGCTGCTGGGATTAGCGGCGTTAAGAGACTTCGTGAATTAGATAAAACAGCTGAAATTACTTTAATTTCAAAGGATGAAAAAGTTTACTCTAGATGTATTATGCATCATCTGATGGAAAATATCCGCAGCGTAGAACAACTTTCATTCGTAGAACCAAACTTTATGGAAAAATACAATATTAACTGGATGTCTGGCACACTTGCCACTAAAGTAGATCCTGCTACTAAAGAAGTTCATACTTCAAATGGCGACATTGTCCCATTTGATAAACTCCTTATTGCAACAGGTTCACATGTATTCTTCCCACCTATTCCAGGACTTAAAGAAGCTACAAATGCTATCGGTTTCCATGACCTTGATGAATGTGAAGCTATCTTAGAAAGACTTCCTAACATTCAAAACATCGTTGTCATGGGTGCTGGTCTTGTAGGGATTGATGCTGTAAGTGGCCTTCTTCACAAGGGTAAAAATATTACTTTAGTTGAAATGAGAGACCGTATGCTTTCTATTCAATTAGACCACATTGCTGCAAAAACTTATGAAGATGCCTTTGCTAAAGAAGGCGTAACACAGCTTTATAGCACAGGTGTACAAACACTTATTATGAATGACAACAATGAAATTACAGAAATCGCCTTAAACACTGGTGAGACAATTCCTTGTGATTTACTTGTTGTCGCTTCTGGGGTACGCTCTAATGTAGAATTCTTACAAGATAGCGGCATTGAACTTGACCGTTTTGGTCTTGTCATTGATCCACTTGGACAAACATCTCACCCAGATATTTACGGGGCTGGAGACGTTACGGGGCGTAATCCTATTTGGCCAGTAGCTGTTAAAGAAGGCATTATTGCTGCAAGTAATATGTGCGGCGTGTCTAAAGAAATGACAGACTTCTTTGCAAGTAAGTCTACAATGAACTTCTTAAACATTCCTACTATGTCACTAGGTCTCGCGCAACCTGAAGATCCTGAAAACTATGTAATTGAAATCGAACGAGATGCTCAAGGTAACTACAAAAAAATCGTTCATAAAGACGGTAAAATCTGTGGTGCCATCTTACAAGGAGATTTATCTTACTCTGGGATTTTAACACAACTTATTCGTAACAATATCGATGTTTCAAAAGTTAAAAAACCACTTTTTAAAATTGACTACTCAGATTTCTTCAATATCACAGAGAACTTTGAGTTCACATACTAGTACGACTAACTTAATATAGGAGCTTAACAATGGAAAAAAAATCTTTTATTGCTAAACTGCAAAATATGCCTGTAGCAATTCTGCCGACAATGGTAGGGGCTGCAACACTTTCAAATATGTACCTTCCACTAGGCTATACATGGGTACGCCACCTAACAATGTGGGCTGCTGCACTCGTAGTCATTGCCTACCTTATGAAAATCATTTTCCACTTTAACACTGTGAAAAATGAATATTCAAACACTGTTCCAGCTAGTTTATATGCTGGTCTTACAATGATAACAATGATTTTAGGAAGCTACATCTTTGACTTTAGCCCTGTAATTGGTAAGGCTTTATGGTCAATTGGTCTTGCTGTGCATTCAGTTCACCTTGTTGTTTTCATCTATCGTAATATTGTAAAAGGTGTTAATATCAATACTTTCGTACCAAGCTGGTTCGTTACATTCAACGGAATTATGGTAAGTACTGTAACAGGTACAGTGATGAATGAACCTACAATCTGTAAATTCATTGTTTACTATGGTATTGCAGCATTCGTAATCATTATGCCATTTATGATTGTAAGACTTATTAAACATCCAATAGCAGATCCACTCTTCCACACAAAAGCAATTGTACTTGCACCATCAAGTCTTTGCGTGGTAAGTTACTTAAACTTCATCACTGAGCCAAATGCTATTCTTGTTTATTTCTTATATGCAGCAGTATTTTGTTCTTTAATTTACATTTTAATTAACTTACCAAAATTCTTCTCATTTAAATTCCACCCTGGATTTGCGGGACTTACTTTCCCAATGGCAATTGGAATTGTAGCGTCTAACAAATTTGCTGGTTTCCTTACAGCTGGTGGACATGAAATGTTCGGAAATATTATCAAACAAGTAGCTGGACTTCAACTTTATATCACAACAGCTATTATTGCATTTGTATTATTCAACTTTGCAATGATGTTAAAAAAAGATAAATAATCTATAGCGAAATCAACTAAAACCTTGAAATATAGGTGTAGGTAAATAGGTTTCTCTCAATATTTATAGATTAGAAAAGTAAAAGGCCGAGAGATGATTCTACTTAAGTAGTAGGCATCTTTCGGCTTTTTATCATATTTCTGCTTATAATACAGTACTATGTTTATGAGGCAGCAATATTTGTAGTAACTATTATGACACACATCTTATATCCTATGATTTAAAAGTCGATTATAATGAATTTAATTAAATACATATTTATAGATTGGCGGCCTATCCTATATTTATAGTAGACCGTTATTTTATTGAAATGAAAGGAGTTAATTCAATGAAAGAAGATATTGTTACTTTAATTTTAATGGGCGGAGAAAATAAACGTATGGGGGGCAATCATAAGGCCTTTTTGGAGTTTCAAGGGGAGAGCTTTTTAGAAAAAATTGTTCATGAAATGGCTCCTTTTTCTCCTGTAGTATTATCTGTGAATGAAGCTGAGAAGTTCAATCGCTTAAATAATCCTGTACTTGCAAATTATCCGATGATTATTGATGAAGTTAAAGGGATTGGCCCTATGGGCGGTATCTATACAGCACTTAAAGAACTTGACTATACTTATGTTTTTGTAACTGCTTGTGATATGCCTTTTATGACAGCCAAGCTTGGTGAATTTATGTATGAAAAAATAAAAGCACTAAAGCCTGCACCTTCTGCCTTAGTCTTAAGTGATCATGAAGGTAAATTCTCTCCTCTAGGCGGCATTTACTCCAAACAACTCCTGCCTTATATTGAAGAAATGATTAAGAACGAAAACTATCGTCTTGGAAAGCTACTTAAAATATCTGATGCTTTTATCTTGCCGATTAGTGAAACGCCTTTTAATGACGACGTGCTTCGCAATATCAACACTCCAGATGAATATAACGGCATACTACTGTAATAAAGGTGCTGCCAGGAAACTCTAGATTTCGTTTCCTAGCAGCACCTTTATTGATTACCATCTACGTTCATAATCTTGCTTTAAAATCCCATATAACTCATGATCGCCATATGAGCCATCTTTCTCCCCTCCTATATACTTTTATCAGTATTTTTATCAGTATCACCCTTTTTCTTTTTAATTACAATAGATTAAATTGCTATCCATGTATCCTTTGACTAATTCATATCCTTTTTCATATTCTAGCTCATCAATACATTCTTTAACTTGCTGTAAAAACTTTTCTTCATTACTACCATAACTATATTTTTTAATTTCTTTTATCGCTTGATCTAATAAATCTAAATCCATCTGTTCAAAGCCATTTTTTAATACAGCTAACTGATTAAACTGTATTTCTAATAAGTATTCTTTTTCCTGCTGCGTTATTTCTAACTGGCTCTCCTCTAAAAATTCTTTCAGTGCCTTGCAGACCTTTTGTACTACTTCTTGAAGCTGAGGTAATAATTCTTCAATCTTCTTTATATTGCACGCATTTGCTGCGCTTTCTAATTGTTCACTAATCTGTGCAATATAAGATATGCCTATATTACGGCTCATCCCCTTAATGCCATGTACATTTATTTTAAAGTCCTTTAAATTCCACTTATACTGTTCTTCAAGGTTATTACTAATTTCAGTGACTTCCTTCACGTAAGTTTTTAACACCTCTTTATAAAGTGCTGTATTCCCATTTAACTTATGAAGTACCTCTTCTACCTGACCGCCTAAGATATCATTCAGCCTACTTATTTCATCCTTGTGTTTCCCAGTCGACTTTTTATTGTCTTCCGCTACTTTATTATCATATACAATTAATCTTTGTGGTAAATAGGTTAGTAAGATTTTATGCAGTTTAGTGACATCAATAGGCTTTGAAATATATTCTGTGAATCCTTCTTTAATAAACTCCTCCCTTGCTCCTATAATTGCATTAGCTGTTAGCGCAATTATTGGTGTATCTTGATTGTATATATGTGGATGCTTTCGAATATATCTTATCGTCTCAATGCCATTCATCTCTGGCATCATATGATCCATAAAGACTAAATCATATGCCTTATTTTCAAGTGCCTCTAAGCATGCCCTGCCACTTAATACTGTCTCCATTTCAAATTTATAACACGCCATTAAACCCTTGGCTACCTCTAGATTGACTTTGTTATCATCTACAATAAGTATTCTTGCTTGAGGCGCTCTAAAGCTTACTTGATTTTCTTCATCTAAAGAATCTATTCTCTTACGCGTAGGCATAAGGTTTATAATCTTTTGAGGAAGTGTTATGATAAACTCACTTCCCTCTCCATAAACACTTCTTACCTCAATGCCTCCGTTCATTAAATCTAAAAATCCTTTGCAAATGCATAAACCTAAGCCTGTTCCTTCTAATCCATGATTTCTTTTTATATCGAGTCTTTCAAAGCTATTAAAAAGCTTCTCTAAGTCCTCTTCTTTAATACCTATTCCTGTATCTTTAATGCTTATTCTCAGCCTTGCTTCATCCCTATATCTTTCCCAATCAAGGATTACCCTAATTTCTCCTTCATTTGTATACTTCACTGCATTTCCCAATATATTTACTAGAATCTGCTTCACTCTAATTTCATCTCCATATAACCAACTCGGTAAGTCCTTTGCAATATCTACTGTCAACTTAATTGGGCGACCTCCTAAACGAAATCTCATCATCTGCACTATATCGTTTAACACCATTCTTGGGTCATACTGGCCATTTACAATCTCCATTTTACCTGATTCAATCTTAGATAAATCTAATATATCATTAATAATAGAAAGTAATGATGTGGCTGCCCTTTGAATATTAGTAGCCTTATCTCTTACTGTATCTGTAATTTCTTCTCTTATAACAAGCTCCGTCATCCCTAAAATCACATTCATAGGTGTACGAATCTCATGTGACATATTTGCTAGAAACTGACTTTTTGCAAGGTTAGCTTCTTCTGCTTCTTGCTTAGCAAGTTCAATCTTCCTTACAGATTCCTCTAACATTTGCTTATGTCTTTTCATTTCTTCATGCTGCTTGCGAAAAATCTGCTTTTGCATATAAAACATCGTTCCAGTCATTAAACTTACTATAATAACCCCTAACAAATTATCTCGTGTACTTTCTTGTATATTAATCCAAGTTATAATGCCACTATCTTTCTCAAGCCTCATTTTATATGTTAAGATACATGCTGCAATCTCCAAAACTACCATAATCGGCAGCGCCTTACCTTCTATTAACGTAAAGCTTAAAATAATCCCAAAAATAAAGTAACTTGGAATACTACTTGTAAGACCTGATGAAGACATAAAAAGTATAGGCAGACAAATTAAATTAAGTACACCACATGCCACAATGGCACTTACTTTATAATCTTTTTTCCAATTAGTATATATAAAGATTCCCCATGTAAAGGCTGTCAAAAACAGATTTAGGCTTATTAACACCTTGGATGTATAACAAAATACTGCTATTACCGAGTTTATAGCAGATGTCAGAAATCCACCTATAGTAATTGTGTTAATAAGCTTCATATTAAACGCCATATCTTCATTAAAGTACTTATCTATAAACTTATTAATATATTTTATCGTATAAATTTCATGCCTCTTCATTCTAACCCTCTTATATCATTTGCCATATGCATATTTCAATTATATAGACTATTTATCTATAGATTTCACATTTATAAATTTTAGTTATCCCTAGTTTTGAGTCATGTGAAATCATTGTGAGAAACCTCTTTACCTACATGTATATTTCAAGGTTTTA